>JAQVLM010000513.1 GCA_028704125.1 Opitutales bacterium | reverse complement strand
GATCGTCGCTTTGAAAAACGGGATTTTCTCTTACGATTCGGAAGAACGGACGATCCGGCAAGTGGCGGTACCGGATGATCTGACCGATGCTGTCCGATTCAACGATGGCAAATGCGATCCAATCGGGCGGCTTTGGGTTGGGACGGTCGATACGGTGCGCTATGCCGATCCAATTGCTGCCCTGTATCGCCTCGAAGGCTCAACGGTGAGCCGTGTGCTTGGCGGGGTAACGATTTCAAACGGAATCGCCTGGTCGCCGGACGGCACGCGCATGTATTACATCGACACGCCAACCCGGAAAGTGGTTGCCTATGACTACGATATCGCAACCGGTGGGATCTCCAATCCGGAGGATGCGATCCTGATCCCTGAAGGTTGGGGCGATCCGGACGGATGCACAATGGACGCCGAAGGCATGCTTTGGGTCGCCTTGTGGGGCGGTCATGCGATTGCCCGCTGGAATCCGGAAACCGGCGAATGCATCCAGCGAATCCGGCTGTCGGTCAAGCATGTGACGGCGATGGCCTTTGGGGGTGAGGATCTGCAAACCCTGTTCATCACCACGGCGAAGGCATCCTGGGCCGGTTTGGATGAACCGGACGCGGGGAAACTGTTTGTGTGTCAACCTGGAGCGAAGGGGCTGAAGGCCAATGTGTTTGATCCGGTTGACAAGGCTAATCCCTGAGTCATCGTATTCGGAAACGCCATTTTTCAGATGACCGAGAAACCCCTTACCGAATCCCAAATCGTTGATGAGTTGACCCGGCTTCCCGGTTGGAAGCTTGAAAAGGACCGTATCGTCAAGGATTTTGAGTTCAAGCACTTTGCGGAAGCAATGTCGTTTCTGGTCCGGTTGGCATTCGAATGTGAACGTCGCAGCCATCACCCCGAGATCTATAACCTCTACAACAGGGTTTCGATCGGATTGAACACCCACGAAGCCGGTAACAAGGTCACTCAGAGTGACATTGCGCTTGCCAAGGATATCGAGCACTTTTCTTGGAGAAGCTGAGGCGGGGGGTTCCGACACGCATCGGAAATCCAGGCATTGGCACATTAATCTGTGGCGATTCTTACAGATTTCCCTTGAGAAACCGGGCTCTTATACCCCATAAAGGAAGCTCTAGACATTTTTCGCCCTCAAAAGATGCTTCAGTTGAGGTCTCTTTGAATTAGAATTTCTAATAATCGTTGATCGAAGAGGACGGGGTATCCCGAAGGGCAATAGCGAACCGATAATATCATGGCCATAGATCCCAAATTGGTAGAAGAGCTCAACCGCCGGAGAGAAGAGATTTCTCAGGGTGGCGGAAGGGACAAGCTGGCAAAGCGTCAGCAGGCCGGACTGCTTTCAGCCCGGCAAAGGCTGGAGTTGCTTTTCGATCCTGACACTTTTCAGGAGTTCGGAATGCATGTTCAGCACAGTTGCAAAGGATTCGGTCTGGCCGATAAGAAAATGCCGGGAGATGGCGTTGTCACGGGCATCGGGTACGTGAATGGCCGGCCGGTTGCCGCATTTGCACAGGATTTCACGGTTGGTGGTGGTGCCTTGGGCCGGATGCATGCCAAGAAAGTCTGCACCCTGATGGACTACGCGATGCGGGCGGGCATGCCGGTGTTGGGTATCAACGACTCCGGTGGGGCCAGAATCCAGGAAGGCGTGGACTCGCTTTCGGGTTATGGTAAGATATTTTTCAGAAACGTTCAGCTTTCGGGTTTGGTTCCGCAGATTGCGATTATAGCCGGACCTTGCGCCGGCGGGGCCGCATATTCGCCGTCCCTGATGGACTTCCTGATCATGACCAAAGAGAACGCGAACATGTTCATCTGCGGTCCACAGGTCATCAAAGCCGCAACGGGGGAAAAAGCGGAGTTGGCTCAATTTGCCACTGCGGCGGCCCATGCATCGGTCAGTGGAAACATCCATATCGTGGCCAATGATGATGCCCACGCCGTCGAGCTTGCGAAGCGGCTCATGTCGTTTCTGCCATCGAACAACCTGGAGGATCCTCCCCACAAGTTGACTGAAACCCTCAGTCTGGATTCAAAGGACGCCTTCAACACCATTATCCCATCGGATCCGAAAAGAGCCTATGATGTGCATGATGTGATCCGTGAACTGGTGGATGAAGGGGATTTCTTCGAAATAATGAGGGATTTTGCGCCCAACATGGTGGTGGGTTACGCCCGGATCGATGGAGTGGTGGTTGGGATTGTGGCTAACCAGCCCAAGCACAAGGCCGGATGCCTGGATATTGACAGTTCCGACAAGGGGGCGAGGTTTGTACGTGTTTGTAATGTATTCGGGATTCCCTTGGTAACCCTTGTCGACGTACCGGGATTTCTGCCTGGCTTGGCCCAGGAACGGGGCGGGATCATTCGCCACGGCGCCAAAATGTTGTTCGCTTATGGTGCGGCGACGGTCCCGAAGATCACCTTGATCATGCGTAAAGCCTACGGCGGGGCCTACCTTGCGATGTGCAGTTCGGACATGGGAGCCGACTTGGTTTACGCGTGGCCGACGGCTGAGATTGCCGTTATGGGCGCGGATGGTGCGGTGAATATCATCTTTGGAAAAGAACTTAAGGAGGCGGCTGATCCAAAGGCGAAAGCTGCCGAACTGGTTGATCAGTATCGCGATGAGTTCGCTTCTCCCTATCAGGCTGCGGCAAATGGTCTGATTACCGATGTGATCGAACCTTCGAACACACGCGGAATGATTTCGCT
>JAQVLM010000512.1 GCA_028704125.1 Opitutales bacterium | reverse complement strand
ACGCTCTTCCGATCTTTTGTCGATCGCGCATCCATACTCACGGCTATCGGAAACCTTCTGGAAAACGCCTACAAATACTCCGGACCAGACAAACGGATCGTGCTGAGGGCATTCCCCATGCCTCGCTATTGCGTGTTTGAAGTCGAAGATAATGGCCCCGGAATCCCGTTAAACGAAAGAAAACGCGTTTTTCAGAAGTTCTACCAACCCGGTCGCAATCTCAATAGCCACAAAGGAGGCGTTGGACTGGGACTTAGTATTGTCACCTTCGTAGCCCGTCGCCATAAAGGGAAAGTCAATCTCATCAGCGAGCAGGGCAACGGTTGTCGTTTCCAGATCCTGATTCCTCATGAAGACCATCCTCATCATTGAAGACGATCCCGCCATCGCCCGCGGGCTCAAAGACAACTTTTCAAATGCCGGTTATCGTGTCCTACACAGCGCGCACGGAGAAGAAGGGCTTCGGCTCGGCTTGGATGAGCCCATCGATCTGATCCTCCTCGACCTGATGCTTCCAGGCATCAATGGCTATGACATCTGCCGATCCATACGGATTGAAAAGAAAGACATACCGATCCTCATGCTCACGGCCAAAGGACAAGAGGAAGATGTCATCCGCGGACTCGAGATGGGGGCGGACGACTACATCATCAAACCGTTCTCGATCCGGGAACTGCTGGTGCGCGTGAAGAATTTCCTGCGGCTTTATGCGGGGCCCGGACAGGAAGTATTCGGCTTCGGAGACTGCCGGCTGGACCTTCGCTCCCACACGTTTTTCAAAAACGGGGTCGAGGTCGATCTCACAAGCAAGGAATTCAGGCTGCTTTCATACTTCATCAGCCGCCCTGGGCGCGCGCTCACCCGCGACCAGATCCTCAATGCGGTATGGGGAAACCAGATTCTGGTTGGTGGACGCTCAGTGGACCGTTGCGTCACCACGCTGCGATCCAAGATCGAACCCGACCCGAAAGTTCCCGCTTTCATCCACACCATCCGCGACGTGGGATACCGTTTTGAAATGCCGACCTGAACCGGATGCACCGCAAGGCGCAAGATGCGGTTTGCCAATCGGCGGTTTGTGACTCATCTTCCCCTAACGTATGATCTCCGATCGCCCATACATGCAGAGTGGCTATAGAGGTTCCGGCTCCCGGAAACCCAGGGGACTCATGGCTTGGTTCCTGATCCTTTCTATCGCCTGCTTTCTCATCCAGAACCTGATTCTGCTCTTGGGAGGGCAATACCACTACCAGAGCCTCATCACGCGATGGCTCGCACTCAGTTTCACCTCGATAAGCGAAGGTAAAATCTGGACACTGGTCTCCTACGCATTCCTCCACAGCACCGGAAACTTTTTCCATATCCTGTTTAACCTTCTCATGATCTTTTTCATGGGACGGGAGATTATCCGGCTGCATGGGGAAGGCTCGCTGCTCCGGATCATGGCAGCCTCGGTTATCAGCGGCGGACTGCTCTTTGTTTTGGTTCATTGGGGCAGTTCGTTACCCACTATCGGCGCATCTGCCGCAGTCTATGGAGTCCTGGCTCTATTCTGCATGACCCGGCCAAATGAGCCCATTACCATCTATCTTTATTTCATTCTCCCGATCACCATAAAACCCAAATGGCTACTCTGGATCATGGGAGGCCATGCGTTGTTCGGGACCGTAGCATGGGAATGGCTGGGATCAGGAAACTCCATCGCACACTCTGCCCACCTCGGCGGACTGATTGCTGGCATCGTTTACTACCCTATCCTGACAGGACGGCTGGTTTTCCTATCTCCATTTAGGCGCCGCATCCGGGTCACGACCATCAAGCCCGATTCCAGCAGCTTCCCAAAGGTTCCAAGGACCAAACGTCCTCTCGAAGTCGAATACTCGGTTAACCTTACCGGACGAGAGGAATTACGTAGGGAGGTCGATCGCATCCTCGACAAAATCACCTCTCAGGGTTTCGCTTCGCTCACTCCAGCCGAAAAAGAGACCTTGGACCGCGCAAGAGATATCCTCGGTAAACCCTGATTCTCACTTGTGACTATCCGGCTACATCTCTTGACAGTTGATTCTTTTTCGATTCATAAAGATAACACACCCAAACTACAACAACCGTCCGACGGAGGATCACACTCCTATGCGACGGATTTCCGTTTTCACATACCATGAGCACAACTCCCCTCGCATCAGACTCTTCCAGAGAAACTCTTGTCCTCCACGTTCGTGAAGCGTTCAAGAATCAATTTGACCAAGCGGGACCCGATTTTGTGGTGACCGCTCCTGGCCGCGTCAACATCATCGGCGAACATGTGGATTATAACGCTGGTATCGTTATGCCTGCCGCAATCGAGAGGTGGACGGTGGCTGCAATCCGCAAGAGGGATGACGGATTAGTGCGCATTCACGATGTCCAGTTCAATCTGGATGCTGAGTTCAATTCGAAGGACGAGATCAAACCCGATACATTGTCGTGGATGAACTACATCAAGGGAGTGGTGGCCGGTTTCCTTCGCAGGGGTCATCACAGTCCTGGATTTGATGCGGTTCTGTATTCCTCAATCCCTCACGGAGCCGGACTCAGCAGCAGTGCTGCGCTTGAAGCGGTGTTTGCTCTGGCTGTTAACCGACTCACCGGAGCAGCACTCGAACCACTTGAACTTGCTCTGCTATGCCAGCAGGCAGAACATGTCTTCGCAGGAGTTCCCTGTGGGCTGATGGACCAGATGGCTGTC
>JAQVLM010000511.1 GCA_028704125.1 Opitutales bacterium | reverse complement strand
GTTTCCGTCTGCTGCATGAGGGCGGACGTCTCTCGCCGTATTCGATGACTCCGGATGCGCTTGAGAAGGCGTTGGAGCGCAATGACGATTTGGCTCAGCGTGTGCGCGAGGCGTTGCTTGCGCGTATGGGGGATGTGTCGGTGTTCATGCGTGAGCTCAAGCAGCGTTTCAGCATCTGGTATAACCACCAGAATGGAAACCGCGGCACCCTATGGATGGATCGCTTCAAGAGCCTTGTTGTGGAGCCTTCGCTGCATGCGATGGCGACTGTGGCGGCCTACATCGACCTCAATGCAGTACGAGCTGAGCAGGTGGATGATCCGGCGGATTACCGTTTCTGCAGCTATGCCGCAGCGATGGGTGGAAAGGCATCCGCGATGGAAGGCTACCGTCTCATTTACGGTGGCCGCAGCTTTGCGGAAGCGATAGCGGCATATCGTCTGTGCCTGTTCGGAAAGGGTGCAAAACCAAAGGGTGAGCAGGACAAAGACCGTGGCGTGATCTCCGAAGAGAAGTTGGATGAGGTGCTCCGCACCGGCGGTAAGGTGGAGATGTCGGAGTTGCTGCGCCGCAGGGTGCGCTACTTCAGCGATGGGATGGCGATCGGCTCCAGACTATTTCTGACGGGGATTTATGAGGAAAACCGGGATTGTTTCCCGGAGAGCCGGAAGGCCCGTTTTGCCTCAATGAAAGGTGCCGACTGGGATGGACTCCAGGTGGTCCGTGACCTCAAGGTCAATCTCTTCGGGTGATCCACAGACCGGGTCCAGTCCCTAAGATTCAACAATTGATTTTCCAGTGTTTGGTATCACGCACGAGTGTGGAGCACAAGCGACGGTTTCTTTGCGCTTTACAGTGTGGTGCGGGAAGGGCTAGCTTCTCCCTATCATGGGCACAACAGATGGATTGGATGCGGTTCGGGGAAAATGCATCGTGCTGGGCGTGTGTGCATCGATTGCGGCCTATAAGGCGGTGGACATTGCCAGTCAGTTGGTGAAGTGGGGCGCGGATGTGCGGGTGGTGATGACGCCGGATGCGGTCAAGTTGATCCCGCCGCTGACTTTGCAGACCCTATCGCGCAATCCTGTGGCGGTGGATATGTGGGAGGAGCCGACCACTTGGGAACCCGGGCATATCGGTTTGGCCGATCGGGCGGACTTGGTGCTGGTGGCCCCGCTGACGGCGAATACACTCGCAAAGTTCGCATGCGGAATGGCTTCGGATCTTTTATCGTGTGTCTACCTCGCAACGCAGGCTCCCGTTATGTTGGCTCCCGCCATGAACGGCAAGATGCTGGCACATCCCGCGACCCGGCATAACCTTAGCGTCATGCGGGAACGGGGGCACCAGATCATTGAACCTCACAGCGGAATGCTTGCCTGTGGCTACGAGGGAAATGGAAAGCTGGCTCCCGTTGTTGAAATCTGCGAGGCGGTCCGGCAGTTTTTTGCAGCGCTTTGAGTAACGGATTTTGTTTGCGGGAAACGCCCGGAATGGTTTGGCTTCTGGGTTTTGACCTATGGCTTCAAATCCCGTTAACGCAATTTCGCCCTCCCGCAAGGAGGATTTCCCGCAATGGTATCAACAGGTGGTCCGTGCTGCGGATCTCGCCGAGAATTCTCCCGTGCGGGGATGCATGGTCATCAAACCATGGGGTTACGCCATTTGGGAGAACATGCAGCGGATTCTGGACAAGATGTTCAAGGATACGGGACATCAGAATGCGTATTTCCCTTTGTTCATTCCCAAGAGCTACATTGAAAAAGAGGCCAAGCATGTGGATGGCTTTGCCAAGGAATGTGCCGTGGTCACGCACTCAAGGCTTGTTTCTGACGGAAAGGGTGGGCTGATTCCCGGTGGAGAGCTGGAGGAGCCCCTGATTGTGCGCCCGACTTCGGAAACCATCATTGGCGAGGTTTACAGCAATTGGGTGCAGAGCTACCGGGATCTGCCCCTCTTGATCAATCAATGGGCCAATGTGGTCAGATGGGAGATGCGGACCCGGATCTTCTTGCGCACGACTGAATTCCTGTGGCAGGAAGGGCATACGGTCCATGCCACTTCGGATGAGGCGGTGGAAGAAACCCTGAAGATGCTCAACGTATACGAGGAATTTGCCCAGCAGAGCATGGCGATGCCCGTTATCAAAGGTGAAAAGACCGAAGGCGAGCGTTTCCCGGGGGCCGTGAATACCTACAGCATCGAAGCCATGATGCAGGATGGTAAGGCGTTGCAGGCTGGAACATCCCACTTCCTGGGGCAGAATTTCGCAAAGAGCTGCAATATCCGTTACCTGAGTCAGGAGGGGCGGGAAGAGTATGCATGGACCACTTCATGGGGGGTGAGTACGCGTCTCGTCGGTGGTTTGATCATGACGCATTCGGATGATGATGGGCTGGTATTGCCTCCACGGCTGGCGCCTGTGCAGGTCGTGATTTTGCCGGTGATTCCGAACGAGGACAAGCGGGCTGAGGTGATGGAGTATTGTGAACGTCTGGGCGAATCCCTTCGCTTGTTGAATTGGAAGGGCGAGCCGGTGCGGGTTCAGGTGGACACCCGGGACATGCGGGGTGGTGATAAGGTTTGGGGCTGGATTAAGAAGGGGGTGCCCGTGCGGCTCGAAATCGGACCGCGTGATATTGCCAATGATTCGGTTTTCCTGGGGCGCCGTGGCCGTACACCCAAGTACAAGAAAGGGATCAGCCGCAATGAGTTTTTGCAAACGCTTCC
>JAQVLM010000510.1 GCA_028704125.1 Opitutales bacterium | reverse complement strand
TCTACGAAGGAGTATCCAGACTCTGTAGTGTTCCGGTGGTAGGCAAACCGCTGTGGTCCTTGTATGACCGTTTGCAGCGGATTGCGGATCTTTACCCGAGTCGGGACCTTTCCAGACCCACATTAGGGGTGATGTATCTCGACCGCCTCCTTAACAAAGGATTTGGACAGGGGATGGCAGAGTATGTGAAGGCGGTGGACATCCCGTTTGTCTCCACGTTTTTTGTCCCACCGTTGGCGGCTGCACGCGCTGGATTGAAGCGGGTATTCAGCGTGGTTACCGATGTGGATATCAACCGGATCTGGGTGGCGCGGGAACCGGAAACTTGCCCGGTGCACTACCTCGTACCGAGCATGATCGCTTGGAAACGACTCATTCAGTATGGGGTCCGGCCCGAAAAAATCACGTTTACCGGTTTCCCGCTCCCTGAGGAGAACCTTGCCACGCTCGAGCAGGATCTGCGTGGCCGGATCCGGCGTTTGGATCCGGTCGGGCGATTTGCTGCCCGCTATGGGGATGTGGCGGGCTTCAATGGTGTGGCGACGGGTGAGGGCGGCCATGCTCCGATTACGCTGACCTATGCAGTGGGTGGTGCGGGTGCCCAGAAAGATGTGGCGGCAAGTATTCTGGAGGGCTTGGCCCCTGACCTGAAAGCCGGGATCTACCGGCTGAATCTCATCGCGGGCACCCGTTTGGAGGTGCGCCGGTTCTTCATGGATGCGATCCGCAAGTATGGCCTCGAGTCGCTGGTCGGGAATGGAATCGAGGTTCAATGCGCCTTGGATATTCCCTCTTATTTCGCCACATTCAACCGCATGCTGAAAGATACGGATATCCTGTGGACAAAGCCAAGTGAACTGGTGTTCTACGCTGGCTTGGGAATTCCCCTGATCATGAGCGCACCCCTTGGTGCCCATGAAGAGACAAACCGCAACTGGATCCGCAATATGGGGGCTGGCTTTGTTCAGGAAAATCCGCGTTTTGCACGCGAATGGCTGCGGGAATGGATTGCTTCCGGGATGTTGGCCGAGGCGGCATTTGATGCCTACGTGAAAGCACCCCGACATGGAACCGAGAACATCCGGAGGGTAATATTCGCGGATGATCCGTCCGATGTGGAATTAGTGGGCGACCACGCAGCCACTGTGTTGGCTCCCGAGTGGCGTTGACGCGGGACTGAATCCTTTATGTTTGCGCCAGAGCGGGTTTCTGTGCTTTGGAACGGGAGATCGCGATTGATCGGGATCAAAGAGAGGAAGCATGAGTGAATTTAGCACATTGGGCGTATCGGATGAACTGATACGGGGATTGAACGAATTGGGCATTGTCGAACCGACGGAGATTCAGTTGAAGGGTCTGCCTTTGCTGTTGGATGATACATCCGATTTGGTATGCAGGTCGGAGACCGGTACTGGAAAGACCGTGACTTTTGGGATCCCCCTTCTGCAGAGCATCGATCCCAGTCTTGCCCGGATTCAAGGTCTTATCCTCGTTCCGACTCGGGAGCTTGCCAAGCAGATCGCCAAGCAGCTTTTCAAGTTCACCAAATACTACCATAAGGTTTTCACGGAGGCGGTTTATGGTGGAGAGGACATCGCCCTGCATGTGCAATCCCTCAAGCGCACGACACACATCGTTGTCGCCACTCCGGGTCGTTTGATTGACTTGATGAAGCTCAAGGCGGTGGACTTGTCGGAGGTGCGCCTGGTTGTGCTCGATGAAGCGGATGAGATGCTGAGCCGTGGTTTTGGTGCCGAGCTTGATGCTATTCTTACCCACACCCGACATCGACAGGGGACATGGTTGTTTTCTGCGACGCTTCCGGATGACATTCAGAGGCTGATCACCAATTTCATGTCGCACAAATCCCGTCACCTTATGCTCTCTGGAAATGAGATCATGAACCGGGCGATCACCCATTACTTCAAAACCTGCAAAATCGAAGAAAAGTTTGGAATCATCGAGCGGTTTTTGAGGGGCAGGAAAGATGAGCGGGGAATGATTTTTTGCCGTTCCCGTGCCGGGGCCGTGAATCTTGCGGAACACCTTAATCAGGCAGGCCTGACCTGTGGGGTTCTCCAAGGTGACTTGTCCCAGAAAGAACGGGAGCGGGTGATGCGCATGTTCAAGCGCGGGGAGACCCGGTTTTTGGTGGCGACCGATGTTGCTGCCCGGGGCATCGACATTGAGAACCTTGCCTTTGTGATTCACCACCAGCTTCCCGACCAGCTTGAATACTACACCCATCGAAGCGGCCGCACCGCCCGTGCCGGCAAAAGCGGTGTCTCGTTAGCTCTGATCAGCGGGAGTGACAGGAAACGGATGGAACTGATCGAGGCAAAACTCAAGATCCGTTTCCGTCAGTTCTAGTCATTAAAGGTTCATTCGCCGAATGCTGAAAGGTGGGCAGGAAGTGGATTGCTGTGCTTTTTGGAAGACAGCCGCTGGAGGACGAAGATACTGGAAAACGGAACGCTTCGTCAGTCGACTTCGATGGATTGGCCTGCCTCCCGCTTGTCGTAGCTGCGGAACGCGAACACCGTCTCGCTGTCGATGATCCCTTCGGTTTTGAGCAGATGATCCGTGATGATATACTCAATCTTGTCGAGGGATGGGCATTTCAGGATCACCATGAGGTCGTATCGCCCGGAAATGGAATACACCTCCGTGACGTCCGGCATGTCCAGAATGCGTTCAGCGGTTCCGGTGATGCGTTTCGGGTCGATCTTGAGC
>JAQVLM010000509.1 GCA_028704125.1 Opitutales bacterium | reverse complement strand
GATCGACCCCACCCGTTTACTCCCTCAAGCGGTAATCGACCAGGTCGAAATGACAGAAGAAGAACACGACAGCGAAGCGTGGATTCAAACCATCCGCGACCTCTCAAAAGCCAAGCCCGGGCACCCCCTCTTCCTCATCCACCCCATCCGCACATAGGGCAAAACCCTGCACTAATGTTTCAGGGTCCCGGCAGAATGACTCTTTTCTGGATCTTGAGTTTGGATCACAAATGCTTGCAGTAGACCCGGTGGCGCTTGGTGACTTTGCAACCGAAAGACTGAGCAATTCCATGCATGGCCGTATGTTTCTCCGATGCATAGGAACAATACAAGTCCTCGAACCCCAAGCGACGGGCTTTTTCCCATCCGTGATAAAACAGGATCGAAGCCGCAAAGGTGCCATGGTATTCGGGCAACACAGCGAAGTTTTCCGATCGAACCCCGCGAATAACATCGCCCCAGAGAAGCTCATCATAGTTCGGGGCTTCCAGGTTGACCCCGACAGGCTCCCCTCGTTCCTCCTGGATCATGAACCATTCCATCTCATTGAGTGGCGCGGTTCTCTTCAGCATGAACTTCCGGGTCTCCAGATCGGTAATGGAATAGAAAACCCCGCTCTCAAAGGACCGGTTTATGACATCATT
This sequence comes from Opitutales bacterium, assembly GCA_028704125.1. GTDB lineage: Bacteria > Verrucomicrobiota > Verrucomicrobiia > Opitutales > JAFGAQ01 > JAFGAQ01. The sequence continues at coordinate 2,091 of JAQVLM010000509.1, read as the reverse complement.
GACGATCGCCGCATCACGGTCGAAATTTTTCACATCAAACGATCGAACGGATGTGCGCTTATGCTTACCGAGAATACGCTCCAGCCGATTCATCATTTTCTCAAAGACTTGATTATCCGGAAAATGATTTCGGAACGAAAGGTAGTCTGCAGCTTTTTCAAAACCGCATCCCTCAATCAGAGCCGGATAATAGGCGGGATTATACGCTTCTCCCGTGACTTGCGGTTGGTCAAAGCCCTCGACAAGAATCCCGAGATTGAAGAAGTCCGGCAAAGGAGAACATGGACCGCGAACGGCTGTGCATCCACCCTGCTCGACAAGCCAGCGGGAAGCCGCATCAATCAACTCCGGAAGCTTGAGAAACTGCTCGAAGGCGGGATCGGTGTTTTCGATACGACGGATGCCCATATGGCGTGGTGCGTTTTGGCGATAATCAAAGGCTTAACTTTGCAAGCCCGATCGTTATGATGTGTTCCCACTCCCACACAACAGAGCCAGTCCAGGTCTTCAGAAAGATACCGGATTCCCACCCACCCGATTCGGCAAGAGGAGTAACATTGGCTATCCTGCCCGGTTCCCGCATGAAGACAAGCGCCCCATTGCAGGCATACCTTCTTTCAAACCCATTTTACAACCGCTCAGACAAGAGAGGTTCAACGCATTCGACACCCTCAGTATTCCGACATCGGAAAGGCCCGGAAGGGAGCGGATTGGCTACGCGTGGATGGACTTTCGTTTGAGTGGACGCTCAGTTGATCCATGGGAGCGGAGCCAAGGAAGGGTTCACGCCACTTGGCCACCATCTCCGGGAAGAGGACGTTGATCATTTCATAGACACCGACCTCAAGTCCGCTGATCACATGGTCGCCCTGCATGGGAAGGGTCCGGTTGCACACCATGACGATCGCACAATCCACTTCGGTCAGATACATCATAACCGTATCATAGCCGGATATCTGACCACGATGGGCGATGTTCGGCACGGCGGAGGCGTGCATTTGATCCAGCTCCTTGATCAGGTGAAAACCGCAGGAGACAGAGGGCAAATTGAGGCTGGTGGCGATAAAGCCATGGGTGTTGACGTGGAGCTGCTGAATCTCAGATGGAATCAGCGAACGGTTGAAGGCCAGAGCCTCCGCCCAACGGGTCAGATCCCCAACGGTCGATACAATCGCGCCTGCGGGTCCCACACCGGTCGGATCATAAACGGTAACATCCGAAAGCCCGGCTGGAACGAAATCCGCACCCGTGAAATCCTGCCAGTCCATGTAACCGCGGGAATGCTCACCCCGGATCTCCGACTCGCCCGGATTCGGGGAGTAGGTCTGGGTGAGACCGGCAGCAGGTATGACCTTGCGATTCAAGTAGTCCGAAACCGCCAATCCACTGACCCGCTCCAGAATGATTCCAAGAAGAACCGTGTTGGTATTCGAATAGGACCAGCTGCTTCCCGGTTCAAAGAGCTTACCCAACCACGGTTCTTCACGGTTCACATTTGCATCCACCATGGCGACGAGTTCCTCCATTCGCCAGACTCTGTCCCGCTCGAAAATGTAGGGCACATTCCACTCATCGATCACATTTGTGTAGTTGTTGATGCCCGAGGTGTGCTGCAGCAGCATACGAATGGTGATCGCCTCACGGTCGTATCCGGTCAGAACGTTATCGGGCAAATACATCCCCACCGGATGGTCAATTCCGATGGACCCATTGGCGATCAACTGGAGGATCGCAACCCCCATAAAGCTCTTTGAGGTGCTGCCGATCCGGAAGCGATCCGTGGGCCTCAAGGCTTCGCCGCTCGCCACATCACGCACGCCAAGGGCCCGGACAATCGGATCCTGCCCCGCAAACTTTACCGCATACGCAATCCCAGGGATCTGGTATTTGGCCATCGAGGCTGACACCTTTCCCTCGATTTCTCCCCATTTGTCCGCAGAAATCGACTGATCCGCCGGGGAGCCATGCCGCATGGAGTAGGGATACCACCATCCATCCGGGCTGGTGTACCACCACTCACTACCTTCAACATAAATCCACGGATAGTCGCCTTTGAAAAAACCGAGTCGATCGGCATACATCCAGCCCGAA
>JAQVLM010000508.1 GCA_028704125.1 Opitutales bacterium | reverse complement strand
CCCGCGATCCAACTTTCGGGGCTGACGGAGTCCGGGTGTGAAAGGATTGATCGCAGCTTGGTGCTCAGGGCTCTGGTGCGTTCCAATGTTCCGTTGTCGTGGAGCTGGCGGTCCAACACGGCGGCCATACGTGCGGGGTGCATGCGGCCTTGTAGGAATTCCGGATGGATGAATTCCCCGAGCAGGATGTTGGCGATGCCCACGATCCGGATGCTCACGAGTATCTTTGCCATTCCGTAGGTGATCGGATTGGTCCGGTAAACCAGAATGCCCGGAATCGCGGCCAACGCACAGACCAGCGAAATCGTGCCCGAGCTCATCATCACACCCCTGGCCCGTACTTCCGGTTCGGCGTTGGAGACAAATGTCATGTCTCCCGCGCAGTCTGACTGATCGACCATTTGTTGAAGGATCATCCTCGCCGGCTCCGATGGGTAAACCACCGTGGCCCGGAGAGTGGGATTGTCGGTCTTCAGTCTCCGGAATGTCTCGATCATTGCCGGCATAATCCGCTTGATCGGGGTGGCGCGGCTTCCCGGAAGCAACAGCAGCGGAGCCTCCGGATCGTAGACGAGTGGCAGTCGATAATCCTTGTGAACGAAGGGATGCCCAACAAACGAAACCGGAAGATTGGTGTCGCGGTAGCTCTCAATTTCAAAAGGAAAAATGACTCCCAGCGCATCGAGGTGCCGGGCCATCGCGAAGCGACGATGGCTTTTCCATGCCCAGATCTGTGGACTGATGTAGAACAGGAGCTTGACGTTTCCGCCCGCTTTGTGCGCGATCCCGGCGTCAAAAAGCTTTTTTGCGAGCCGCAGGTTGAAGCCGGGGTAATCAACGAAGCGAACCGCTTTGGGACGGTAAGTCTTGATCCACTCGAAGGCCATGGAAAAGAAGGCCTTGATCTCGCTGAGGTGTTTAAGGACCTCGACGAACCCGACGACCGCCGAGTCGATCGGGTTGTGCACCAGAAATGCTCCGGCTTCGGCCAAATGCCGTCCCCCTATCGCCGCCACGTTCAAATCGGGATGACTCCGCAATAGGCGTTGAACAACTCGCGCCGCATGCTCATCGCCGGAGTGTTCTCCAGCGATCACCAGCAAATCCACCGGTTGCCCCGCCGGAAGCGGGTTGAACTCGAGGATTTTTCGCTTTTGCATGGCATCAACTATCACCCCGAATCCTGCTTCGGGTCAAGTCTGAGAGTGGATATCTCGGGTAAGTTTGGCGTTTGGTCTTCGTTGGAATGCTCCCCCGGTGGCAGTCGGTGGAAACCTGAGCTTGCCCCTACATGGGGAAACTGCATGATGGCTGGTTTTTCGTTTTGCACATGTCAGCATCGATTCGAGTCAGGTTCGCTCCCAGTCCAACGGGATTTTTTCACATCGGCAGTGCCCGCACGGCATTGTTCAATTGGTTGTATGCACGGCATACCGGTGGCACGTTCGTGCTGCGGATTGAGGATACCGATCGTGAACGGAATACCGAGGCTGCCCTGCGTGTGCTTCTCGACGGGATGCGTTGGCTGGGTCTGGATTGGGATGAGGGCCCTGAAAAAGGTGGTGACTGTGGGCCTTATTTCCAAAGTCAGCGGGATGATGTTTACCGCGAGTACCTGCAAATCCTCAGGGATAAGGGGCGGGCCTATGATCAGGATGGCGCGGTTTTTTTCCGGATCTCAGGTGAGCCTCAAGTCATCGAGGATCAAATCCGCGGAAGAGTGGAGCGCACTGAAGAAAAGGACTTTGTGATTTTCCGTTCCGATGGTTCTCCGGTATTTCACTTTGTGAATGTGGTGGATGATATCACCATGCGGATCACGCACGTAATCCGGGGGGAGGATCACCTTTCGAATACGTCCAAGCACACGGAGCTTTACAAAGCCTTCGGGGCTCCGGAACCGGTTTTCGCCCATATTCCGCTGATCCTGAAGCAGGAAGGTCAGGGAAAAATGAGTAAGCGGGACCGGGGAGCGTTGATTGAAGAGTATCAGGAAAAGGGTTTTCTGCCGGCTGCGGTCCGTAACTTTCTGTGTCTGCTGGGGTGGAATCCCAAGGACGGGCGTGAGGTGATGCCGATCGAGGAGATCATCGCGGAGTTCGATTTCAAGGGGGTTCAGCGGGGGAACGCGAAATTCGACGAAAAGAAAATGGCATACATTAACACCGAGCATTTGCGTGGGCTTCCGATCGGCAGTTTCACATGGATTGCCCGCCCGATTCTTGAGAAGGCGGGGGTTCCGCTGGAAGGCTGCAGTGAAGATTACCTGCAGGCGGTGATGGAGCTGGCAAGGGGGAAGGTCACGGGGCTCGAGACGCTTCCGGACTATGTGGGATACTTTTTCGCGGATGCGGTGGTTGCTGACCCGAAGGTTACCGAGAAGCTCATGAAGAAGGGTGATCTTGCCTTGCGCTTGGGTGAGCTCGAAAAGGCGCTTTCGGCGGTGACCGATTGGAGTGCCGTGCCGATTGAGGAAGCGTTTGGGAAACTTGCTGCCGATGCCGGCATGGTAAAACCTTTTGCCTGGTTCCCTCCTGCACGGTGGGCGGTGAGTGGACTCGGAGGTGGCCCGGATTTGATGCCGATGCTTCAGGTGATGGGGCGGGACCGGGTATTGGCCCGCATCCGCATGGCGGCTGAGCGAGTCACCGTGGCTTAGTGCGACGGGTACAGGATCGTAAACAACTTATTGAAGGTATCAGATATGGAGAAAGAGATTTCGAAGGAAGGGAACAA
>JAQVLM010000053.1 GCA_028704125.1 Opitutales bacterium | reverse complement strand
CGAGTGACGGCGAAGTCGGTGAGCACCCGGATCGGTTACCATCGGAAAACCGCATCGGGCGACGAACCGACATGGAAAAAACCAAAAATGTTAGAAAGCGTGGACTGACCCCTTTCCCCCTATGCCAACAAGAAAGCTTACCATCGCAACCAACATCACCTCCTCAAGCGGATACTGCACGTTCCAGCCCTTGCGGGGATCTTCAATATCTTTAAAATACATCTCTATGGGATTGTTCATCCCAATCCTATCTCAAATCATTCGCAAAAAGTACAGATTATTTTATTATTTTCTTTATCTTTTTGCGTCCTATTTCCATAAATACCTACAAATCATAACTTTCGGTCGCCCTGGGGAGGGTATGATGTTACCACTTTAATTGACATCGTACATTTGGCGGATTTGGGATCGTAGGGATTTGGGATGGATTCCAGGATTGGGATCGTACTTTGCGCTCTGGGAGGTCGTAGGCCGTCGCCGGAGGCAATGGCGCACAGGTAGGTTTCACGACGCAAAAGGCCCGTTAGGAGGACGCGAAAGGGGTCAGTCCACGCATTCTAACAAAATGGATTCTTATCATCCAGGCTGATAGATGAGAAAAGAGTTGAAACGGGAAAGGGAAGGGAGTAAGGGTGGATAGTATGGAGAAGACAAGGATGAGGAATAGGCCGCGCAGAGCGATGGTGCGTGGGATGGATGGCGTATATCACTTATTGAGTCGGACGAGTTGTCGTCAGTATTTGTTTGGGGATGAGGAGAAGGAGATGTTTGTGCGGCTGATGAGGCGGCAGGCGGATTTTTGCGGGGTGGATGTGCTGTCGTATTGTGTGATGAGCAACCATTTTCACATTTTGGTGCGGGTGCGTTATGAACCGGAGGTATCGGATGCTGAGCTGATGAGGCGTCACCGAATCCTGTATGGAGGGGATCATCTGGGGCCGCGAGCGATTGGTCCGGATCGGCTCGGAGAGGTGTTTGAGCAGGGAGGAGAAGAGGCGCAGGAATGGAGGGAGCGTTTGCGCAATCGCATGGGAGATATGTCGGTGTTCATGCGTGAACTGAAGCAGCGGTTCGGGATCTGGTACAATCACCGGCACCGCAACACGGGAAGCATCTGGTCGGACCGCTTCAAGAGTCTGATCGTGGAGCCGAGCCTTGAGGCGATGGCGAAGGTGGCGGCTTACATCGACCTCAATCCGGTAAGGGCGGAGTTGGTGGAGGATCCGTCGGAGTATCGATTCTGTGGATATGCGGCGGCGATGGGAGGCCAGAAGCAGGCCCGGGATGGCTACCAGCAGATCTACTTTGGAAGGGAATGGAAGGAGACGATCCGGTCATACCGGATCTGCCTCTTCGGGAAAGGCTACTACAGCAAGGGCGTGGTTGGAAAAGACCGTGGGAGGGTGAGTGCGGAGCGTCTTGAGCAGGTCATGAAACGAGGTGGCAAGCTTGAGATGGCAGAGGCGCTACGGTGCCGGGTAAGGTATTTCACGGACGGTATGGCATTGGGCAGTGCGGAGTTCCTCAAACAACTCCAAGCCGACTACGGGGAATGGTTTCCGGAGCAACGCAAGGCCGGTAGCGCCAAAATGAAAGGGGCTGACTGGGGTGATCTGCGTGTGATCCGTAACCTTCGGGTGTCCCCTCTGGCGTGATTGAGCACCGGTAAGACTAACATGTTACCACTTTAATTGACGTAGTACATTTGGCCGATTTGGGATCGTAGGCTTTGGGGTGGGGTCCAGGATTGGGATCGAGTTTTGCGCTCTGAGAGGTCGTAGGTCGTTTTCTCATGAAGGCACAAAGGATGGGATGATGGATTGCTTTGTGAGCTTGGCGCCTTGAGGCGAAGCCGGGCGAGAGATAGAAATTTCTGGATGGGATTAACAGGATGAAGAAGAGGTTCTCGCGCGCAGCCGCGGAGAGGCAGAGGGAAGAGCGGCTCACCGGGACTCCTCGCCCTGCCTTGGATATCAAGGCCATCAAGGAAGCCGATGCAAGAACGCACCTAAGCTCAAAGCCGAATGAAGCTTGAAGAATTTGGAAATACTGTCATGTTTAACTCGATGAACGCCGCTCAGATCATTGAAGAAATCCAGCGTCTGCCCGGAAGCGAACAGGGAAAGGTTGTGGAGTTTGTGCGTCATATGCCGAACGCTGAAACAATAGCTGCGATTCATGAACCCCTTGAAGATGGGCGTTCGTTCAAGAGCGCGGCCGAGCTTTTTGCAGCCATTGACGAAGAAGAAGCTTGATGCTGGATATTCGCGACAAGCGTTCTTTCCGCAAGGATTACCGCAGGTTGCGCTCTTCCGGCAAAAACCTTTCGAAGTTAGCTGCTGTGATTGACGCGCTGGCCGCAGGTGAAGCGTTGGCTGAAAGCTATCGGGATCACACTTTGATTGGAAACTACATCGGTTGCCGAGAGTGCCATGTGAGCCCTGACTGGCTGTTGATCTATCAAACGACTGAGACAGAACTGATTCTTGTGCGCACTGGCTCGCACAGCGAGCTGTTCGGCTGACTCATTCTTCTGTAAAGCTGTTACTGCGTTAATTGACGTGTTACATTCGCCCGATTTGGAATCGTAGGCTTTGGGGTGGATTCCAGATTGGGATCGTGCTTTGCGCTCTGAGAGGTCGTAGGTCGTTTTCTCACGGAGGCACCAATGCACAAAGGATGGATTTCTTTGTGAGCTTGGGTGCGTCAGGGTAAGCCTGACTTCTCTATTGATATGAAAAGTAATCAACATGGTAAATAGGTGTCCAACATGTAGCCAAGCTGGCGGTGAAAGGAGCAATCCCCAAGCCGAAGCCCGGTGCGGCGAACCTGCGAGCCGTAACGCAAGTGAACTCGATTGCAGGCTGTCGCTTCGCTCGGTACAGCCTCGTTACACTATATGGGAGTGGCCAACCTTTCCAAGATGGCGAAGCCTGCAGCCGACGAAGAAGCGACACCTGCATGCGATCGTCGGGCTCCCCGGGGTGGCTGGAGACAGCGCGTAGGGAAAGAGAAGTCGAGGAACCTGAGAGGCCCCGCGTTGGGTGGCAACGCCCGTGCGGGAGTCGGATGATCCCATAGTAGCGAGGAAGGGCCTAACGAGCCTGGAGCGAAGGGGATCTGCTGTAAGTGTGCAACGATCAAAACAACATGCAGCCGCTTGACCTGAAGGTCCACTACGGGGAAACGGAGCGTGAAGACCTTGGCATCGAAGCGGTGCCGGAGGGAGACTATCCGGATAAACTGCGTGAGTTGAGATTGAAGCTTCATCAGAAAGCGAAACAAGAACCGAGGTTCCGCTTCTACACGCTCTATGACCGGGTATACCGTATGGACGTGTTGGAGGCGGCATGGAAACGGGTCGGCAAGAAAGGAAAAGCCTGTGGCGTCGATGGGGTCAGCGCCGAGAGCATCCTGCAAAGAGAAAACGGTGTGGAAGAATTCCTTGCCGGGATCCATCGGGAACTCAAGGAAAAGACCTATCAAGCCAGCACCGTAAGGCGGGTTTACATCCCGAAAGCCGACGGAAAGAAACGACCGCTTGGAATCCCGACTCTGAAAGACCGGGTAGTACAAATGGCGGTTGTGCTGATACTGGAACCCATCTTTGAGGCGGACTTCTGCGAATGCTCGTATGGATTCCGGCCGGGTCGCAAGGCGCATGATGCGCTGGAATCGATCCGTGAAAACCTCAAGGCAGGGAGAACACAAGTCTACGATGCGGACCTGAAAGCCTACTTCGACAGCATACCCCATGATAAACTCATGGCTTGTGTGCGAATGAGGGTAAGTGACAGGAATGTGTTGGGGCTGATAAGAATGTGGCTGCGAGCACCTATCATCGAAGAGGATGAGCAGGGAAAGCGGGAGCCCCCCAAAAAGAACGGGCAAGGAACGCCGCAGGGAGGGGTTATCTCACCCCTGTTGGCAAACGTGTATCTGCACTGGTTTGATGTAAAGTTCCACCGTGAAGGTGGTCCCGGGCAATGGGCCGCTGCAAGACTGGTCCGCTATGCGGACGATTTTGTGGTGATGGCTCGCTACCAAAGCAGACGTATCGACGAATGGATCAAGCTGGAGCTGGAAGAATGGATGGGGTTGGAGCTTAACCGCCAGAAAACAGGCATTGTCTGTGTTGAAAGCGGAGAAAGTCTTAACTTCCTTGGATTTACCTTCCGCATGGATCGGGATCTGAAAGGACGGGCACACCGTTACCTCAACGTGTTTCCTTCATCCAAGACGATCAAGAAAGCACGTGAGAGAATCCGTGAAATGACTGGCCCAAGGATGTGTTACAAACCCACACCAACCGTTGTGCAAGAGCTTAACACCTACCTGAGGGGATGGTGCGGATACTTCAACTACGGCTACCCCAGGAAAACGATGCGCGCACTCGGACACTACTGCCGGGAACGCATGATCACGCATCTAAACCGACGCAGCCAACGCAAATACCATCGCCCATCTGGAATGAGCCACTACCAGTATCTCGAATACCTCGGATTATACCGCCCGTGAGCAGAGCTTACAGGAGAGCCGGATGCGGGTACCGAGTGAAACGACATCTTCCAATCCGCACGTCCGGTTCGACGAGGGGGAGTGACGGGAAAGGCATCGCTCTGCGATAGCCTCCCGTCACTCTCTACTCTACCGCCTTGAGGCGAAGCCGGGCGAGAGATAGAAATTTCGGATGGGATTTACAGAATTGACGAATATTTGTCTCACGCCCGTTTGACGCTGCATGCAGCGTCTGCACTTCCCCCGTCGCTCTTCGAGCTGTGGGGGACACGCAAAGACCTGGAGACTCCAAGGAAGAGGGATTGAAGATTTTCTATCCACAAGTGCACAGAGAGCACGGGGGGTAGAAACTTCGATCTGTGGATGAGAAGGTCTGGTTTACAGCTGGATCTACTCACGCAGAGACCAGGAGAAAGATTGACTGGAATCATTTTCCGGTAGCGGAATACGTGAGTGTTCCGGGGCAGGGTGGGCCTGAGGGGACGCGTGGGAATGAAACCAAGACGGAACGCTTACGCGTCCCGCTACGTAAAGAGGAGCTCTCATTGTGTCATTCCCCCTCATCTCCCCGTAGCGGAAAAGGTGAGCTTCCCGACATTCGAGTTGCAAGGAGTCATGCCTATTGAACGACTGGTAGATTTGAGGATGAAGAGGTTCTCCCGCAGAGGCGTGGAGAGGCAGAGGGAAGAGCGGCTCACCGGGACGGTTCGCCCTACCGGGTTCGGGGAATCTACCAGATCCGGATATGGTGCTGATTTATTGTCCGGTTGCGGAGGAGGATTTTATCTGGCCAGTGTCGGGATCAAAGGCATCGATCGTGAAAGTGATGGTTTGCCCGGCTTGGATGGTGATGTTCCCAATTGGGTTGAGGCTCGGCGGGGTGTTCTTCAGCGAGAGATCAGCTCCCCAGACATTTCCGCAAAACCCCCAACTAGATGATTCTCCGACCTGAACCGATAGAGGAGCGGCAGCTCCGGCGCAAGAGACGGAGTAGGATTCGGTGGCATCGGGAACCGGTAAATCGACGGGAACCGGTACTTTGATCGCGTAAATGCCCCTTTCGTTTGTTGCGTCGGACCATGATCCGGAGGTAGAGGTTGCGGTGACACTGACTCCAGAAGCCGGGGTTCCGTCGTGGTTGAGCACTCTACCACTGATGATTTCGCCGGTTCCGCTGACAAAGATGTTGTATGTAGCCCCATCGACAATCGAGAAATTGCTAGTCGAAGCATAATCCACATTTGGCAGGTTATACCAGGCGTCATGCCATCCGCCCCAACCCATATTAATGTGATGATAGAGCGTGCTGGAGTTGTAGCCGTATCCGTCCGCCAAAACTGCGTGGCCCCCAACGTAGTCACTGTAAATGGACAGGATGGTTGGACAGCCCATGTCGAGATTCGGGTTGACCATGCGGTTGAGGAGGCCTCCTGTCGTCAACTCGGAGTCCTGTGCGTAGATCGCATTGGCGTAACCGAAGACGTCCTTCAGCTTCTCTGCGGGGTAATCGGAGTATGCTCCGGATCCATCTTGGGAGTAGTATGTTTCTAATGAAACTCCGCAGTCGTAGAGAAGGGCACCGATCATCTGCCGCTCCGCTTCGGGGATCGTTACGTTTGGGTTGAGGATGAGTGGCATGAGACTCCAGTCGTAGGGGCCTCCTGCTCCGTTTCCGCCGCGGGTGTAGGCGCTTTGCTCGACTCCGTCAACTCCAATGAAATACTCATGAACTCCGATGCCGGTGGTGGGGTGTTGCCAGTAGCGAATGATCTGGGCCATTGCTGTGGCGGTGCATCCCGATACGTAATTCTTCGGTGTGTAGTAGTTGAAGCATGGCTCGGATGGAGTTCCCACATCGCCTTGGCCCCAACAGGAAGTAACGAGCGGACTAACGCGTTCGTCATTGATGTCAGGCGTTCCCATGGTGATCTTGGGCGCATTGCTGTAATCGAGGCTTTGTCGATCGGTAAGGTTCTCGAAACGTTGCCACTTTTTCCTGTTCTTTTCCTGCCGTTCAGACGGCCCGGTTTGCAGGGTACGTTTGGAGGATGAACGGGTTGCTCCAATTCGGGAGGGAACGTCCTGTGAAACCATAGACCAGAGCGGGTTTTCGGGATCTTCTTCGAGTGTTCCATTGGATGAGAATGCAATGATTGGTTCGACTTCGTCGTCGGCGGGCACCACTACGAATCCCCCCCCGTCCAATAGAATAACATGGAACATACTTTCACCGCTCGCGTCGGGGAAGGTCTTCACCTGTTGAATGGTCCGGTCCATCCGCTTACCCAAATGCTGCTGTGATGAGCGTGCCCATGCAGAGGCTACTTTCCCGGCACGGTCGGGCGAAACCGGAGCCGCGGGAGCGTATTCGGGCAGGATGATCATAAGTGTCCCCATCAGGACCCATGATGTGGTGATGGCGTTTTGCAGGAGTTTCATACCGAAATGTTTCAGATAACAATGCATGGAGTTGGACCGTTTAAATCCTAACCGATTGCGATAATGAGTCGACGAAAAAAAAGCGGATCCCCGATGCTTATGCGGCTTGATTTGCCATGATTTTATGAGCTTTAGGGTGCTTGTCCGGGGATTTTGCAATCCGTTGGCGATACCGGAATCGAACCATCCTGCCATCGAACAGATGGGCCATTCCCCGGTTGGTTTGACGTTGTCTGCGGCACGCACGCGATAGGGGTGGGCAGGATAGCGTCACACTGCGGGTCGATCCGGCAGACGCATGGCCGCGATATGGCGCATGATCCGTTCGGTGGCGACTGCATAGCGTTCCGGATTGCCAGGACCCGGGTCAAAGGATGCCGGGTAGACCGGAGGGAGGAATGCGGCAGCGATCGGGACTCCCGTTTGGAGCTGGTTGCTGTGTTTGCCGAGGGCGTTGCGGGTGCCGAACATGCGTGCGGGGACAATCGGAACTCCGGCGCGGCAGGCGATCATGCCCAACCCGTTTTTCACCGGTTGAATGTTCCCATCCGGACTCCGGGTCCCTTCGGGGAAAATGAGGATCCCGTAGCCATCCTGGGCGGTTTGGATGATGCGCTTCATGGCACGGACTTCGCCTTTGGAGTCCCGGTCGATGGCGATGGCCCTGAGTTTGGGCAGCAGCCAGCGCATGATCGGATGATCCATGAGGGTGTCGCGGGCGACGTAGTAAATGATGGCCTTGACGCTGGCTCCTACGAGCGGGACATCCAAATGACTCATATGATTGGAAGCCAGGATGAAGGATCCTTTTCTCGGAATGTTGGAAAGCCCGAAATATTCCACGGGTCCGATCGATTCGAGGACGCCTGTGGTGAATGTTTTGCAAATGGTGTAGACGAAGCCTTCTTTCACACTTCGGATTGGTGCACGGGCATTTCGCTGGAGTCAATCTTTTGAAGGCCGTCAGTGAAGGGGGGGAGGAGCTTTTTTGACAGCCTGGAGGCATTTTTCGGATTGGCAAGCATGTGAACGGATGCTATCGGGAATCGATGAATTTCGTCGGACATGCCTTTGTTTCGGGGAGCTATGATCTGTTCATGGCCGGGCATTTGCTGGGCGATGCCTCGAATGGCGTTTTGTTGGAAGGCGCGCCGGACCGGTTAAAGGATGGTGTCCGTGCCCACCATGGGCTGGACCGGTTTACTGACCGGCACCCGGCGGTGTTGGAAGGCGCTGCGGTTTTGTCAGAATCCGGCGGGCGGTATGGCCCGGTTTTGATGGATGTGGCCATGGACTACTTTTTGGTGAAGCATTGGCAACGTTGGAGGGCTGAGGCATTTGCGTGTTTTGCGGAGCGGATTTACGGGGCATTGAAACGACATGCTGCCGTGCTGCCGGGGGCAATGGGCAAACTGGCGGAAGGAATTGTGGAGCGGGACTATTTCGTGCGTTTCACCAGCATGGAATCGTTGGCCTTTGTTTTTGAGCGGTTGGCGGGGCGGACCAGTCGTCCCCACCTTGTCAGGGATGCCGGTGCAGTGGTGAAACGCCATGCGGATATGCTGGAGCGTCTGACGATAGCGTTTTTGGATGACCCCGGGGTCCGGGCGTTTTCGTCCGAACCCCGAAATCTGGAGAACCACCCAACATGGGCGGTGGCGATGGTGGAAATGCGGGATCAGCCATTGACTTGATCCAACCCGTATCCGTTGACCGTGCGCTTTTGTCCGAATGCCGTTGACTCCGGCGGACACTGCCTTATCTCGATTGGGAAATCTGAAATAACCATGGCAAACCCAACAGAGTTCCACTATCAGGATCCGTTCCCGATGGAAAAAGACGATACCGAATACCGCCTTTTGACGAGTGACTACGTCGAAACGGCCGAATTCGACGGCCGCCCGATACTAAAGGTTCGTCCCGAGGCATTGGAGTTGATCGCGCAGGCAGGCATGCGCGATGTGGCGTTTTTTCTCCGGGAGTCGCACCTCAAGCAGGTGGCGGCTATTCTGGATGATCCGGAAGCCAGTGAAAACGACCGCAATGTGGCGCTGACCATGCTCCAAAACGCAGAGGTGAGTGCTCATGGGGTGCTGCCGTTTTGTCAGGACACGGGAACCGCGATCATCATGGGCAAGAAGGGCCAGCAAGTCTGGACGGGTTGCAACGATGAGGAATGGCTCTCCAAAGGGGTGTTCAACACTTACACGAAGGAAAACCTGCGGTATTCCCAGACCGTGGCTCTGGACATGTATCAGGAGAAAAACTCAGGGAACAACCTTCCGGCTCAGATCGACCTGTATGCAACGGAGGGGATGGAATACAAGTTCCTGTTTATTGCAAAGGGCGGTGGCTCGGCGAACAAAACCATGCTCTATCAAGAGACGAAAGCGTTGCTCACACCGAAGCGATTGTTGTCTTTTCTGATTGAGAAGATGGGCTCGTTGGGGACTGCTGCATGTCCTCCCTACCATGTGGCATTTGTGATCGGTGGAACGAGTGCCGAGACCAACCTCAAGGTAGTCAAGCTTGCGAGCACGAAGTATTATGATCAGCTTCCCACCTCCGGAAACGATGGTGGTCAGGTCTTCCGTGACCTGGAGTTGGAGCAGCAGTTGCTTGAGGCGAGCCGGAACCTTGGCTATGGGGCTCAGTTTGGTGGGAAATACTATGCGTTGGACATTCGGGTGATCCGCTTGCCGAGGCACGGCGCATCCTGTCCGGTTGGCATGGGTGTATCCTGCTCGGCCGACCGCAACATGAAGGGCAAGATCACCAAGGATGGGATATGGCTCGAGAAGCTTGAAGCCAATCCCGGTCGTTTCATTCCGGATGCCTTGCGTGGTGCGAATGATGCCGGTGTGGTGAAAGTGAACCTGAACCAGCCGATGTCCGCGATTCTGTCGGATCTGAGCAAGTATCCTGTCAAGACACGACTGAGCCTGAACGGAACGATTATCGTGGCACGGGATATCGCCCATGCGAAGCTCAAGGAACGCCTCGACAGTGGGGAAGGATTGCCCCAATACATCAAGGATCATCCGGTGTATTATGCCGGTCCCGCGAAGACACCGAAGGGCATGCCGAGCGGATCCTTTGGGCCTACCACGGCTGGCCGCATGGATTCGTATGTGGAGGAATTCCAGGCCAACGGAGGCAGCATGATCATGATTGCAAAGGGAAACCGCAGTCAGGCGGTGACGGATGCATGCAAGAAGTATGGCGGTTTCTACCTCGGATCAACCGGTGGACCGGCTGCTTTGCTTGCTCAGGACAACATCCGCAAAGTGGAGCTGCTGGAGTATCCCGAACTCGGCATGGAAGCCATTTACCGGATCGAAGTGGAGGATTTTCCTGCCTTCATTCTGGTGGATGACAAAGGCAACGATTTCTTCGCCGAGATTCGCGAGGCCTGTGCGGCATGTGTGCTGGCTGCGTCGAAGTGAATGATTGAGAGCCGGAATCAACCCGTTTCCTTTTTTGCTTTTGGGCAGCGGAGGGATTCCTGTTTCCACGAGGTTTCGTTGGGGAGCGCTGTGGGGGAGGTTTCCTTTCCTCTGCCTCCCGATTCACATCCTTGTTTGATGCTCAGGTCGGATAATATTCCGGAATTGCGGGCGCGATACAATTCGGTTGAAGCTTTGAGAAACGCGATTAATGCCCACGCGGAAGGGCTCCCTTTGGAGGGTCGATACGATCACATTTCGAAAAAGGATATGGATTTCGAGAAGGCCACCGGAATAATCTCCGAGCTGGGGACCAAGGTTGGAAATGTGGAGGATCCCGATCCTGCCGAAGTGGCATTGGCTATGGAAACCTGCCGGAAGGTTTTTGAGGCCAACGCTTTTCTCTACTTGATCGATCCACAGTCGAACTGGGGCAAAGGCAGGTTCGCCATCGACTTGGCTTCTGATGTGCTCGAATCAGCCATGGTGAATGGGAGAACGTTCAGGGACTACAGGCCGTCGCTGGAGTGCGGACGCATGCTGTTTGGTCTGGCCGCGGTCTACGACTGGTGTTACGGAATTGACGCAAATCGGCCATCCGGCGAGCCGGAGATTTTCAATGAAAATGCCAAATCCATCTTCAGGACGCG
>JAQVLM010000507.1 GCA_028704125.1 Opitutales bacterium | reverse complement strand
GATCACCTCCAAAGAAGTTGCGATTTCCTACGGACTCACCGGACCAAACCTCCGAGGTTCGGGCATACCGCTCGACCTGCGAAAGGACAAACCCTACTCCGGCTATGAAAACTATGATTTCGATGTGCCCGTCGGCAAAACCGGAGACTGCTACGACCGCTTCCTTGTGCGCATGGAAGAAGTGCATCAGAGCATCCGGATCGTGATGCAGGCGATTGAAAAGCTTCCGGACGGTCCATGGTATGCCGAAGATGCGAAGAAGATCTTTGCCCCACCCAAAGACAAGGTGCTCACCAGCATGGAGGAACTGATCCAAAACTTCATGATTGTGACCCAGGGACCACAGATTCCTGCAGGGGAGGTTTATTTCGAAGCCGAAAACCCGAAGGGCGCGCTTGGATTCTACGTGGTCTCGCGCGGCGGCGGGGTTCCCTACCGCCTCAAGATCCGCGCACCCAGTTTCTGCAACCTGAGCATCCTTCCGAAAATCCTTCCGGGGCTGATGCTCACCGACGTCACCACGGTACTCGGGAGCCTCGACTTCGTGATGGGAGAATGCGACCGCTGATCCCGGCCTGATCCAACGCCACCGTAATACCAGACTTTCAGACCTTTTCGACATGTCACTGGAACTCAAACCTGAAACCCTCAAGAAGATCGATGCCATCATCCCGAAATACCCGGTGATGCGCAGTGCGGTGCTTCCCCTCCTGCACCTGATCCAGGAGGAAAAGGGATACATCTGCAAAAGCGCAATCGAATGGGTAGCCGACAAGCTCGGACTGCAGCCGATCAACGTGTTCGAAGTGGTGACCTTCTACCCGATGTTCCGCCAGGAGCCCATCGGCAAAATCCACATCAAGGTATGCCGGACACTCTCATGTGCCCTTGCAGGATCGTATCAGACCCGGGATATCCTGATGGAGAAGCTCGCCTGCGCCGAAAACGGCACGTCTCCCTATGGGCAATTCACGGTGGAGTTCGTCGAATGCCTCGCCAACTGCGGAAAAGGCCCGGTGGTTCAGGTCGATGAAACCATGCACGAAGGGATCACACCCGAAAAGGCGGCGGCCTTTGCGGATGAAATAAAGAAACAGGCAACCGCACGCTGAGCGATCCACAACAGCCAACCCGCTCGAATACAGGAACCCACCATGGCCGTAGCAGAAAAAAGGATCATTTTAAAATATGCCGATGAGCCGGGATACACCCCCGACATCACGTGCTATATGAAGCACGGAGGCTACCAGATGCTCAAAAAGGCCCTCGGCATGAAGCCTGAGGACATTGGAAATGAGGTCGCGGATTCCGGCGTAAGGGGTCGCGGCGGCGCCGGCTTCCCGATGGGCATGAAAATGCGTTTTCTGGACCGCAAATCCGGGAAACCGGTTTATTTGGTTTGCAATGCGGACGAATCCGAACCCGGGACCTTCAAAGACCGCCAGATCATTCACAAGGATCCGCATCAGCTGATCGAGGGATTGATGATCACGGCATATGCGATCCAGGCCGCTCAGGCATTCATCTACATTCGCGGAGAGATGTATCAAGGGGCCCGCATGCTCGAAACCGCCATTGAGGAAGCGCGCGCCAAAGGATTCACCGGTGCCAATATCGGGGGATCGAACTACAGCTGCGAGATTGTGGTGCACCGCGGAGCCGGAGCCTACATCTGCGGCGAGGAAACCGGCTTGCTGGAATCCCTCGAAGGCAAGCGCCCCTACCCGCGAATCAAGCCTCCGTTCTTCCCGGCCGTTCTGGGTCTTTATCAATGTCCGACCCTCGTAAACAACGTGGAAACGATCTGCAACGTAAAGCACATCGTGGACATGGGAGGCAAGGAATACGCGAAAATCGGCCGACCCAACAACACCGGCACCCGCATCTGGTCGGTGTCCGGGCATGTCAAACGCCCGGGTTATTACGAATTTGAATGCGGTGCGCTCACCTACGGCGAACTCATTTACGATGTTTGTGGCGGGATCCGCGATGGTCACAAACTGAAAGCGGTGATCCCCGGTGGATCCTCGTCCAAGATCCTGCGGGCCGGCGAACGTTTTAAAGGCAAGAATAAGGACGGTTCCGAGTTTGACTGGGGTATCGAAGATATACCGCTCGACTTTGACGGCCCGATGGCAGCCGGATCGATGTCCGGATCCGGAGCCGTTATTGTGATGGACGACTCCACCGACATGGTGGAAGCAATGGCCAACATCAACGCCTTCTACGCCCATGAGAGCTGCGGCCAATGCACCCCCTGCCGCGAAGGTTCGCTCTGGCTGCGCAAAATCACCAGCCGCATGTGCGCCGGTGGCGCACGCGTCGAAGACGCGGATCTTTTGAAGTCCGTGGCTGACCAAATGGCAGGACGCACGATTTGTGCATTCGGAGAAGCGGCCAGTTGGCCGGTTCAAAGTTTTATCGCGAAATTCAAAGATGAATTTGTCGCCAAAGCCCAACAAGCGGGGAATGCATCCAACGCCTCAACCGGCCGCGGATTCCGATTGATCGGATAACGAAACCGTACCAGCAGCGACAGCCACCAGGGATAAGATGAGCGAAGAGAGCAAAAAGCCACAGGAGGTTACGATCAACATCGACGGCAAGGACTACAAAGTCCCCGCTGGCATGAATCTGATCGACGCGGTGAAAAAGGCTTCCGGCAAGGAAATTCCGCATTGCTGCTATCACCCGAAACTCAGTGTAGTGGGCAATTGCCGCATGTGCATGGTCGAGATGGGCACT
>JAQVLM010000506.1 GCA_028704125.1 Opitutales bacterium | reverse complement strand
CCTGCCGTGGTTGAACTCATGGAGGACGAGGAGACCGTAGCTTTTCTAAAAGGTGTTGATTGGCCCGGACTGGTGAATGATGTCATCAAGGAAACCGACCTTGCCGCCTATCCACACTTGTGAGTATCAAACCCATTGATCTGAGGGATATCCTCGACTACGTTCCCCGCTTTCGGAATCATATTTTCGTCATCGGCATCGACGGGAGCGTGATCGTTGATCCAAACTTCCAAAGCGTCCTCGTGGACATCGCGGTGTTGAGCAGCCTCAACATCAAAATCGTGATTGTCTACGGCATTGGACAACAAATGCATGATCTGGCGGAGTCCAGAGGTTTCGTTCCAACCAACAGCCGGGGGGAAGGACCGACAGATGACCCTACACTGGCACTGGCGCTGGAGTGTTCGGCACTCACCGCTAACCTTGTGATGCAGGGCTTGTCCCAGCAGCAGCTCCCCTATGCGATCACCAACACGGTGGAATCCCGCCCGGTGGGAATCGTGAAAGGCGTGGACTACCTGCACACCGGGATTTGCGAAAAAGTCGATCTCCCGAGAATCCACAAGCTGCTCGATGATGGAGTGATTCCGGTTTTTCCACCGATTGCGTATTCGCAACACGGAGAAGCCTTGCGACTCAACTCGGATCAGCTCGCGGCTTCCCTTTCCGCAGAGCTGCAAGCGTCCAAGCTCATCTTCCTGACCACGCGCCCCGGGCTATCCATCGATGGAGAACCCGTTCTAAACCTATCGGCCGAGCAATTGGACCGGCAAATCGATTCTGCGCCCGAACACATTGATCCGCTTCAGCTCAGCAAAGCCAAACAAGCCGTCAAAGTGCTCTCCGGCACAACCCAACGGGTGCATATTCTCGACGGTCGCGTAGACGGTGGACTTCTGACCGAGATATTTGACAAAGTCGGGCTTGGCACCATGATCCACAGCAACGAGTATGACCGGATCCGGACCGCAACCGAAGATGATGTCGCCGACATCTACTCCATCATCAAACAAGCATCCAAACAGGATTTCCTCCGCTTCCGCAGTCTCGACAACATCCGTCGGCTCATTCACGATTTCCTCGTCTATGAAGTGGACGACAGTATTCTTGGATGCACCAGTTTGATCCCCTATCCCGATGACAATGTGGTGGAACTGGCTTCCGTATGTGTGCAGCCCTTCCACCAGGGAAAAGGAATCGGACAGAAGCTGGTGGGTTACGCGATCGCCTCTGCCAGAGCACGCCACTATTCGCGGATATTGGCACTGAGCACACAGGCCATCGGGTTCTTCGAGGAGCATTTCGGTTTCCGCGAGGCAGACATGGATGCGCTGCCGGCATCCCGGAAACAGGAGCTTTCCTCCAGTAACCGGAACTCCCGGATTCTCGTGCTTGATTTATAGACAAGCACGCATTCCCGATCATTTCTCAGGCTGGATGGACGAACGGCGAATCCGAAAAATCACGGTTCTTGTCTGTCAATCCCCGACATCTGCGTTTTTCCAGATTGCAGTCAGGCCACAAGTTGGTATTGGTTCATTCTTTTCCCTGATCCATGAGCCTATTCCAAAGTACAATCTTCACCGGTGTCATACTGGTTCTGCTAGGGGCATTCCTCCTCTTTTTCCGGCAACACTCCGAATCCCTTTTCAAGGGTGCCTTGAGAAGTAAGATCGCAGCCATCATCCTCATGGGATTGGGATCAGCGTTTTTTTTGATTAAAGTCACCCATCTGGGGGATGCCGATCTCGGCAAATACAAAGACTGGCTTTTTGTCGGATTCTTCCTTGTTGCCTTTCTGTCGTTTTTCACGGTGCCGGATTTTCTGCCGGTAAGGGGATTGGCCATCCTTCTTTTGCTCGCAAGCGACGCCGTCCTCGACTCCGCATACATGCAGGAACCACAATTGCGATTGTTCCTGGTCAGTTGGGTATATGTGGTCATCGTGGGCTCCATGTATGTGGGCGCACTTCCCTACCGCATGCGGGATTTCCTTAACTGGCTCTACCTCCGGAATTGGAGAACCGCCACATCCGGGATCGTGATGCTGGCCTATGGAATTCTCCTGATCGGAGTATCCTTCCTATACTGAAAGCATCATCAGACCCCTATTCCTAACAACACTTCAACTCCCCTCGCCATGCCATTCAGACTCTCCAAAGGAATCCTATTTTTACTCTCAGGACCCGCCGGAACCGGAAAAACAACCCTCTGCGAAGGGATGCTGGCATCGTCTTCGAACCTCAAACGCATCGTAACCGCCACAACACGCACACCAAGGGATAACGAAGTCCACGGGCGGGACTACTACTTTTTCACGGAGGAGGAATTCAAGGACCACATCGACAAAGGCCACTTCTACGAATACGCGATGGTGCACGGCCGCCTATACGGAACCCTCAAGGAAGAGGTGTCCCGCCATACCGAAAGTGGCTTCGACGTGATCCTCAACATTGACGTGCAGGGTGCGGCATCTTTCAGAGAGACCTTCAGAAAAGACCCGAAGATGGCTCAATTTCTCGTCTCGATTTTCATTTTGCCATCTTCTCTGGATGAGCTCCGCAAGCGGCTGAAGGAACGGGCTCAGGATGACGAAAACGAAATCGCCAAACGCCTGGAGACCGCCCGCAAGGAGATGCAGCTTTGGAAAGAATACGATTACGTGATCCCAACCGGAAGCAGAGAACACGATTTCCAGCTCATTTCGAGCATATACCGGGCCGAAAAACACCGGGTTCGCCGGGGATGA
>JAQVLM010000505.1 GCA_028704125.1 Opitutales bacterium | reverse complement strand
ATCGTAGCGAGGTGAGGGTAAATGCATTGGCATCCGCATCGGAGCTGAGGATGAAATGCAGCTCCGGACAGTCCTCCCAGTAAGGGGTGGCGGGCAACGGGATTTGAAATGGCCCCACATGAGCCGGTTCTTCGGATTCAGAACTGTTTGTTTCCTCACCTTGAGGCTGGTCCGTTTTGGGTTGAAGACTACCGATCATGCGCTTGGCAACATACACGGCGGATGCCTGCGCCTGATACTCGCCGGCGAGCATCGGCTGGTTTTGATGGTTTACCGGATGAGTGACATCGGGGGGAATATTGTGGGATGTGAGGTAATGAGCCGCGATCTGGGTGTGATCCCATCCGATGATCTCCTGCTGAAGCGACAGCATCTCGTCCTCAGTTGCGGGCGCCATCCGGATGATGCGGTGCATTTCAGGGGTAAAGGCATAGAGTGCCACCAAATGCCCCACACCATGGATCAGGCCTGAGACATAGTCGGAGTCGCCTTGATCCGAATGCTCTGAGTAGCTCAATAGCTCGCGGGTCATGATCGCGCACCCAATGCTCTGACGCCAAAAAGACCGCCAATCCACGTCCGGTGCCTTATCCGTGAAGCGCTGTAAATCCTCCAGCACCGGGGTCGCCAGAGCCATTTGCCGGATTTGTTTGGTTCCCAGGTAAAACACGGCATCCTGGACGCTGTTCACCTTCTCAGTGAAACCGAAGAAAACCGAATTCACCATTTGCAACAATCGGGCCGTTAGGGACGGGTCCCTACGGATAATCTCAGCAATTTGGCCGGTGTAGTCCTGGTCCGCAGTCGCAAGGTCCTGAAAAGTCGAATTGATGCGCCGGAGCGAGCCCAATCGAGGACATGACTCAATCGACTTTCGGATTTCTGCGTCAGAAAATGGCATCGGAATTGTGGATCATAGAATCAGCATTCGTTCGCTTCTTCAATTCCAAATGAACCCCGTGCGCAACACCATCATTCGCTTCCTGGCAAATACCCCTGGTTGAGCTGATTCCGGATGCGACTGAGCTGGTTTTTTCCTTTTTCAATTTGAATCCGGGTGCTTTCCTTTTGGCCGAGCAAGGCGAGTTTATCGAACTCAAGTTGATCAATAAGCTTCTCGGTTTCGCCACTGCTTGGTTGGGAATACCCGATTTCGGTGGCCTCCTGAACCGTGACCGAATGGGATCCCTGATTGAGAATAAACCCTCCGACTATGCAAAGAACCGATAGTGCCAGATAGGTGAATGAAATGTCCTCTGAGGACAGAATACTCACATAGAGAAAGACCACACCAATGGTTTGAATGAGTAGGGAGGTGAACATCCCGCCAGATTTTGAATGCCGGGACCGGACCACCGGATTCTGTCGACCGTGCCGGGACGGTTTTCCTTTGATCGTGCTTTTCAGCGAGTTCAGTTCCTTGTCTATCTTGTCAACCGATACCCCCAAACTGGCGGCTTTTTCTTCCATTCCCTTGAGGGTTTTCTCCGCCATCTGTTGTTGAATCCTCAGATCTGCCTGTTTTTCAGCCCAGGCGGATGCGATCTTTGCGCGGATGCGTGAACGGTCTTCCAACGACAGTAATGAATTGTAGGCATTGATCGATGCCCGGGCGTTGCTAGCCAATCTCCAGGTTTCCCCCGTGTGGCGGAAATACACCGGCTTGTTTTCCAGGAAAGCCAGCATCGCATCCGCAGTGTTGACAAACACCCGTCGCAGCAACTCCGGTGTGAAATGGCTGAATTCAGCCAAGAGCGACAAATATGCGCGATGATCCTTCTCGGGAATGGTGTGGCAGATCATCGTGTATTGTTTGAGTTTGATCATGCATTCCTCAAACAGCTTGGGTTGTTCCTTTTCGACAACCGAACTGATCGCGAGCCGGGTTTCCCGGTCGAGCGTGTATCCATTGGGATGCTTTCCAAACAGCTTCGGATACCGGCTCCTGACCCAATTCATGCACTCCTGGCTCTCTCCGGGAGTGCACATCATGGCGATGGTTTCGTCGTTGCAGACCTTGAGCAATGCCGCCCACTTCATCCAGCGTTTTTCGACCTCATTGAACTGGGCCAGAATGCGATGGCCCTTTTCGATGAGTTCCTGAGTATTTCCGGACTGGCTCTTTTTGCTCTGGATGAGGCTGTAAAGCAGGGAAGGGTATCCTCTTGTTTCCTGAAAATACTGGTGCGATACATTGGGATCAAAATCATATGCTTCCAGCAATCGGAGCGTTTCTTCGGCGTTCAGCGGCTCGAGCCGGATCTGCACGGCCGAATTCACAAGTGATTCCCAGTTGTTGAAGGTTCCCGGGATCTCAATGAGGTTGCTCTCGGACGAAATCAGCAACGAGACCACTTGAGTCGGGAGAATCGATTCCGACACGCGGTTCAGAAAATGGGTAAAACTACTCTTGATCGATGACGGGATGTCCGGGTAGTCATCAACGATAAAGATGATCCGCAGGTCCTGGATCAGGTTGATTCCGGATGCCAGATTCTCGGGGTTCTCGATCACCGATAGAAGCGTGTCAGCCCAATGCCGCTCCACGCTTACGGTCTCACCCCGATCGGTGTTCAAGGCCCTTTCCGGTGAGTTGATCGCCATGATCATGGGTTCCATATCGCCCATGTTGGTCTTTGCGGATACAATCAAATCCCTGAAAAACGCAGAACCGATATCAGAGGAGGTGGCCCTACCAATGTGGAAGGAAAGAACCGGCAATCCCTCCTCCTGAAGATAGTTTGAAAACT
>JAQVLM010000504.1 GCA_028704125.1 Opitutales bacterium | reverse complement strand
TTCACATGGCAACCCGCTCAACCGGGAGATTACCGTTTGCGGGCCATGGCTGTGGATGTGGCGGGGAGGCGTTCGGTATCGCATGAGGTTCGGGTCGAGGTTGTTTCGAGCGGGTGCTATGCCCGGATGGTTTTGCCCGTGGATGGCAGTACATATGAAGCCGGGAAGCATGTGCCACTCTCGGCTGTTGCCGGTGGTGCGGGTGGATCGGCGGAGCGGGTTGGCCGGGTCGACTTTCTGGTCAACGGTGCCAAGGTCGCCGAGTCGGTTGACGCTCCGTATCAGGCGGTGTGGACTCCGGTTCGTGCTGGTTCTTATCAGGTGGCCGCCCGGGTGGAGGATGTGGATGGTTTGTCCAGTGGAGTTTCCGATTTTGTGACAATCCGGGTGGTGGAGGGCTCGCCGCCTGTGGTTCACATAGTGGATCCGCAACCCGATGAACGTTTTCGGCCGGGCGATACCGTCTGCCTCAAGGCCAGTGGATTCGACAGCAACGGAATCCTGACGATCGTGGCGTTTTACGCGAACGATGTGTGGATTGGAAACGGTGAGCCTGAGGATGGGGCGTTTGTGTTGGATTACCAGTTTCCGTCAGCAGGGATCTATTCCTTTCGGGCGGTTGCAACAAATGACACCGGAAACCAGGCCTATGCGGATCCGGTGCGTGTGCAGGTCGATGAACGGGCTGGGCTCCGGCCATTGGTCCGGTTTATCTCGCCGCTTCCGGATGACGGGATCCATGTTGGCCAGGCGATTCAGTTGGGGGTCGATGCGCGGGATTCAGATGGGACGATTCGCGAGGTTTTGTTCTATCTTGACGGCATCCTGTTGGGCACAGCAACGGGGTACCCGTATGTTCTTCCTTCCTATGTAGTGGATAAACCCGGAGTCTATCGATTCAGGGCCGTCGCACTTGACAATGAAGGAAACCGTTCGACTCCAGCTGAGATTGAAGTCTTTGTTCACGCTCAGCCGATGGTGCGTCCGGGGGTTGAGATCGTATGGCCCGCTTTGGACCAGATATTTGAAGTCGGGCAAACCCTTTGGGTGGATGCTTCCGCCTCTGATTCTGACGGGAGCATCCGTGAGGTGCGTTTTTCGTTGAATGGTCAGCCTTTGGGATCTCCGGTCAACGTGTTTCCTTATCAGTCGGCATTTGTTCGCCTGGATAAACCGGGGACTCATGTGATCGAGGTGGTTGCTCTGGATGATCAAGGGCTGATGTCCCCGGTGGCGATGCGGAATGTGTTGGTAGTTGCTCCGGCGCAAGCGGAAGAGTCGGTTTTTGATCCGCTCACAAGCAACCGCGACTTTGTGTTTCGGGTGTATTTGGATTGTCTGGGTCGTATGCCCGATCAAGCGGAGTGGGCCCATGCGGTTCAGGAATTGGATTTTGGGGTGGTGGGCCGTTCCACATGGGTCGCCCGACTCGTCGAAACGGCTGAAGCTGGAGTGATCCGTTCAGGGTACGCCTGTTGGCATGCGGCTGTTGGGCGATGGGCATCTCCACAGGAATTCCGATACTTCATGTCCGGGATGGAATGGAGCCCGGATGCCATGCTTGGGAACCCGGTGGATGTGCACGGCGATACGCGTTTGGATCCGACGGAAATCGAGGCGAATGAAACCAGTATTTCAGGGGGTGTTCAGAGCCGGACCGACAAAGATGTTTTTGTGTTTCGTGTGAATGCTCAGGACATGGTAACGCTTCAGACCCTTGGGTCGACCGATACGGCTGGACTTTTGATGGACAGTGATGGGCATGCGTTGGCTTACGACGATGATTCGGGTGCTTATTTCAATTGTCTCGTTCAGCGGGTTCTGGATCCGGGTATCTACTACTTTGAGGTGTCCGGGTATCTGGGGAGCACCGGGCTTTATAGCTTACAATTGCAAATTGGCTATCCCGGGCCAATGGATGTCAATGCGACGGTTCAATCGCTTCCGGAGGTATTGGACACCTTTTTGCAGAGTAAATTCTACCTAAAGCTTCATGGGAGTCCGGGCGCGTTGAACGAGGAGAAGGCTTGCAGAGATTGGGTCCGTGCGTTGTTCCGAAATCGGTTTTCCATGGATCCATCGTTGCAACAAGAGGTGCAGGCCTCTTCAAGACTGGCCTCTGCTGCAAGCTCCGGGGTTTTCCTGTTCGATTGGGTCAACAATACCCGGGTGGGCATGCAGGATTATGTCTATGGCATGCCGGATGTGTCGGGCCGCGATCTTGCAGCTTTCCTTCTCGGATCGATGCTCAAGCGGGTTCCGACAGTGAATGAGGTGGAATCGCTGGCGGGTTTGAGTCCAGTGGAGATGGTGGATCGTATCCTGGAGCATCCCGCATGGAGAGGACGGTATTCCCTCTCCGTCATCCCTGAGTCTCAGGGGACGGGTGCGCTTTCCGGAATCGTGGTGGCGGGTGGGGACAGTACCGTTGCCACTGGGGTCTCTCCATCCGAAGCCGCGGCAGTGGGATCACTTCCCGATGAGAGTGGATCCAGCCCGTTTGCTGGTATTCTGGAGACCGATGGCGGATGGAAATACAGTCCCTGGTTTGGATATGTCCATGATGCCCGGTATCCATGGGTTTATCATGAGCATATGGGATGGATGTGGATGCAGTGGAAGACTCCAGATGCGGTCAGCCTGTGGTCTTCCGATTGGGATTGGCTCTATACCCGGATGGATTGCTTCCCACAAGTGTTCCGTTCCCGGGACCGTTGCTGGATGTTTTTGGATTTCAGACCGGCATCGGGTGGG
>JAQVLM010000503.1 GCA_028704125.1 Opitutales bacterium | reverse complement strand
CCGGATCCGACAAGCGCCGGGACTGCGATCGCAATTGATCCAACAAACCAACAGCCGCTTCAACCGCACCCGTCTGAAGGTGGCATTCGACTGCCCTGCCGCAGAGGTAATCCATGGCTTCGGGATCCGTCTCATTTTCCAGAAGCTGGAGGTATCGGGGCAATGCATTCCCATAGTCCTGGTTCGCCAGATAACAATCCCCGACCATGCGGCTGATCTTCGCCCGTTCAGGGGTATCCCCGATTTCGTCCATCAAGCGGATCAATCGCTCGGCGGCAAGTCGGTATTGGGGAGGATCGCGTCCTAACGATACTGAAGCGAGGATGCGCCATGCGCTCTCCCGTATCACTCCGTCGGACTGATTCTCGAGCATGCGGTTCGCGATATCCCGTGCATCGCCAAGGCGACCCGTGCGAATGGCATTGGATGCGAAAACGTAGGCGACAGCATCCTTCAAGGGATCGTCCTCCCGGCTGGATTGGAGACCCTGCAAAAAGGTCAGGGCACGTTCCTCGGTATTGGCGGACCAAAGCGTCATCCAATGACCAAATGCCATCATCCGCATCCGTTCATTGCGTCCATTCATCAGAAGGTCTTCGAGAGCCAATGCCGTCTTTCCCGATTCCGGGCCCGCAATCAGTGCCAACATCATGAGCAGACGGTCCCGTTGTTCCCTGAACTCGCTTCCGATGATGGACAAGTGGCGCTCAATCGCCTCAATCGCCTCCGGGCCACGACCGAGAGACACCAGCGCGACGGCATACTGTTGAACCAATTGGGACGCAACAATCGGATTCAATGCCGATGTGATCTGCCCACGCAGGTTCAGCACCAATGCTTCACTGGCGCTCCCGTTCAGGATCTCCTGCCTCCAAACCATCACCTGCATCTGGCTCTCATGAAGGGGATTCACAGCCGATGCGATGGCCTCATCAAAGATCAAACGGGACTCCTCCACCCGACCTTCGCGCAGCGCCATCGCTCCCCGCACGTAATGCAGCCAACTCCGTTCGTAGCGACTGAGAAGTGATCCATCCAACAGGGCAAGGCGCTCCATGACCGCGTCGCGGTCTCCCCTCGCGTAGTCCAGCATAACCTTGCGCAACTGACACGCAGGAAGACCAGGAGCATCCAATGCCGAAAACAGCTGATCCGCCCTCTCGAGCAAACCGCGTTGAAGCAGGACCGTGATGAGCTGGATCCGGACTTTGTCGGCCCATCCCGAAGGAACCAGATCCGTTTCGGATTGCTGCAGCAAGTCTTCAAGCGCGATCTGGGCAATGCCGCCCAAGCCCATCTCAATCGCAGTTGAGGCTCTTGCCAGAGCCAAATCACGCAAATGTTGATCCATTGAGCGATCGCTCGAATCCACAAGCACGGCCGGCACATCGGGTAGAGCCGCGGTTGCGCCGTCAACCGACTCCGTATCCCCAATCAACCGGACAACCGGACATCCCACTGTCGCCATCGTCCAAAGTCCGACGACAGTGATCGCCCGCACATGGAAAGAGCTAAACCAACGCCTGTGTGTGAATATGAACATGGATCGATGCCGTTTTCCCCCAAAGTGCATGCCCTGTGCAAGAAAAAGATTCGACTATCTGCCTTAACCTAGCCTAATAATGATCGGATACATCTCTATTCACCGCTCCGGATCGATGCGTGGCTATGGGTTCTCCCAATGGACAATTCACCACAATCCTGAAGGATGCGCAACCTTCCTGATCTCTTCATTCCATGACAACACCTACTCTTGATGTAGCGGACTGGCAATTATTTGTATACGTGGTTCTCGGGTTGTTTTTTCTGTTTGCCGGATGGCAAGGCTGGCAAAACGGGTTCAATCGCAACGCCCTGATGTTGGTCGGAATCGGAGTGGGTTATCTCGGAGCACAACGGTTCGGACATATAGTCTACGACATCTACGACTCCATGATCCCCTACCCCCTTCCGATCAAAACCGTGATGATGGACCTCGCGTTTGGGATCATGATTTACCTGGTGTTTGTAGCCGGCGCTGTTTTTGTTTTCAAAAGCACCCGCAAACTGAAAACCCCAAGGGAACGGTTCAGTCAGGGAGTCGGAGGTGTTTTGCTGGGGATTATCCACGGGTTCGTCTATCTGGCGATTGGCATATTCGCGCTTCGGGTCTATGCGATTCGCTCGGTGGAGATTCCGCCTGCTCCGGGATCGGAAGAACACAAGATCGCCCAGGAAGTCCAGCTACCGAGTCATCGGAAGAGCTCATCCAACATGTCGGTTAATGTGGTGCGGGCCATGCTTGAGGATCCGCTGAAGCCTTTGGTCAACACACTGCTTCCGTTAGACGAGAAATATTTCGAAATGATGACCGGCCTTAAAATTCTATCGGCCCGGCCCGACATCCGTGCAAGCTTCCTTCAAAGCGAGGCCGTAGGAGCAATTCTGGCTCAACCCGCAATCGCCAAAGCGTTTTCCACAACTCCGGAGCTGACTCAGTTGATGGCGGAATCAAAATTCCATGCATTGATCAAGCATCCTGCCGTGGCTGAACTCATGGAGGACGAGGAGACCGTAGCTTTTCTAAAAGGGGTTGATTGGCCCGGACTGGTGAATGATGTTATCAAGGAAACCGACCTTGCCGCCTATCCACACTTGTGAGTATCAAACCCATTGATCTGAGGGATATCCTCGACTACGTTCCCCGCTTTCGGAATCATATTTTCGTCATCGGCATAGACGGGAGCGTGATCGTTGATCCAAACTTCCAAAGCGTCCTC
>JAQVLM010000502.1 GCA_028704125.1 Opitutales bacterium | reverse complement strand
GGACGTGAGTATGGAACGATTGTTTTGGGAGGACCCGGAGGGAGAGAAATCCAAAGCCTCCGAGAAAGAGATAAATTGATAGTTTTATTGGACGAAGCACTTTCAAAGAGTTTGATCAAGTCCGAGGCAAATCTCAGAATGATCGAAGTTCTCAAAAAAGAAAAATAGCATAACAATTAAGGTTCTAGCCGAGCTGAGGAACGAAGCTCGGACTTGAACGATGGTTGAACAAGCCGACTATGCGGCAGGCGGGAGTGGTAATGCGTTTTCTATTGGGTTGTGATCCCGTGAAGAGGGATGAAAAGACAACCCGCTGAAGCAGAGACGCATGTAATTTGGGTGCGACAGGCGTTGGAAAAGAGCCCTGGGAGAAGCCAGAGGGAGTGGAGACGGATAGGACTCGGGCAAAAGTCGGGGAATTCCAGCTCGATTTCGGGCAATGGGCAAAACGGTGGTATTGCGCTTCCGGGTGGAACCGCTTCCGAACTTGGAGTTGGTTGTGTGGATGATTTCATGAAGCCACACGCAGGGAATTCAGAAAGAGAGCATGGAGTTGTGCGGGTGGAGCGCGGGCGAAGAGCCGGGTGCGTTGCATCGTAGCGCCACAGCGTGGGCAAATGAAGGGGCGTTGAGGAGGTGGCGCAAGGAGTTGGCCCTGATTTGTAAATGCATCGAGGAGCAACTGCAGCCACTCAAGGGTGGCTTTGCCGCGGGAGTGCATAAAGCCGCGATAGCGGATGCGGTGGAATCGTGCCGGGAGTGCATGCTGGAGGAATCGGCGAACAAATTCCACACCCTCGATCAGGCGGGACTCGAAACTGCCCGCATCGCGGTTTTTGACGCGGATGCGCACATGCCCGTGCTCAACGCCAAGGATACGCCCATCGCTGATGACGCTGCGGTGGA
Organism: Opitutales bacterium; assembly: GCA_028704125.1. Taxonomy (GTDB): domain Bacteria; phylum Verrucomicrobiota; class Verrucomicrobiia; order Opitutales; family JAFGAQ01; genus JAFGAQ01. The sequence goes on along the minus strand of JAQVLM010000502.1, from coordinate 1,861 downwards.
TGTATTGCCCGAGATATTTGACGGCGTTGTGTCCGCTTCCGGCAGGATCCACCGAAGCGTTCCATGGCATTTTGACAAGGCTCCAGAAGAGCTCCTTATTGATCAATCCGAAGGCGAGCAGGTGCCTGCACAGCAAGGTGCGCAAGCGGGTGGCCAAAGGCTGGGCATGGAGCAGGAACCTGCGTTGTCTGCTCCTTTTGAGATGCCACTTAATGTCGAGACCGACCGCGGGAACGACATAGTGAACATGGGGGTGCCACATCATCTCCTGAGTCCAGCTCTGATACACGCCAAAGAACCCATTACGTTCAAAACCGCAGCGGGCCGGATCGGCAAGCAACTCAGCGAGGGCCTGTGAGCTGCAACGCATCAACAACTCCATCGCATCGCGATTGCCACGAATAACCTCCCTGAGTTGAGTCGGCACGGTGAAGGTGACCATGTAGTAAGGCACGGGCAGGAGTCTGCCCAGTTGTTTACCCACCCACTCTTGTGTATCGGATGCTCCGCAGCGTGGACAAAGGCGGTGATTGCAACTGTGAAATGCGTGATGCTCATGGCCACAGGAGCAGACATAGCGATGCCCTCCCATGGCCGGAGTGCGGCATTGCAAAATGGCTTGCAAGGCCCGTCGCTGATCACGGGACATGTCCTTAGCATAACGCACCAGGAATGCTGGCGCAAAATGCCCGATCACCGAGGCAACCGTCCAACGCGGGAATACTCCGTGAGCGGGGCTTTGCCTTTGCCCGCAAGACGGCATCTTCAACGCCCGAGGATCGGAGCCACCAGTTTGTCCACGTAGCCGATGGCCTCAATGTGATTGATCGGGGTGAGATGAGTGTAGATGGTGGTGGTCTCGATATGTGCGTGCCCCAGATAGGATTGCAACTGGTGCAGGGGCACCCCTGCCGCGGCCAGATGAGTGGCAAAACTATGCCGGAGGTTGTGGCAGGTTACCTTCTTGCTTACTCCCACCTTGCGGGCTGCGGCTAAAAGATGACTGCGAAGACTGCCCGTATCCATCGGATCGACCGCTGCCCTCATGTGCAGGGCTGCACCCCGGGAGTCCCGCAAACCACGCCCAACTGCTGGAAAAATCCACTTCGGGTTCCGGTGTATCGCCCAGTAGCGCCTGAGCTCCTCGTAAACCGGCGTGCTCAGGATCGTGTAACGGTCCTTCCCTCCCTTCCCATCCCGAATGCACAAACGGTTCTGCTCTCCGTCGATGTCATCCACGGTGAGGTGAATACACTCCCTTACCCTCAATCCACTCGCGTAGATCACCAACAAAGGCATCCGGTAGCGCAACAGCGGCACCGCACGGATCACTTGCGCAACCTCCTCCGTGCTCAATACTGTCGGCAGCACCTCACGATCCCTGGCTTTGATCTCATCGAGACTCTCAAAACCCAAATGCAGCATGCCACGGTAAAAATGCTTCACCGCAGCAAGCATCTGGCGGCAACTCTTAGGCGCCCATTTGCGGTCCCGCCTCAAGTGCACGAAGAACGCCCGCAACTGCACTTCGCTCAACCCCTCGGGATCCTTGCCGTAGTGCTCCGAGAGAATCCTCATTGCCCGGTAATAGCTGCCAGATGTACGATCCCTGAAGTCCTGCAACTCCAAATACTCCGCAAAACGAAGCATTGACCCATACCGGTGCGCTCTATACTCTGATGGCCTTAACTTTTTTTATTAGTCATAGGCCACAAAGCTTATCACCTCAACCCCCAATGGCGCTAGAATAAGGGGATTATCGAGAGATCTGGAGGGGGTTGGAGGGATGCTTTGAGGACGGATCTGGGTTTGGTGAGAAGAGGGAAGCCCTTCATGCGTCGTTTGATAACTCTGGGCTCGG
>JAQVLM010000501.1 GCA_028704125.1 Opitutales bacterium | reverse complement strand
CTGCATCGCCTATCAGGATGACAAGGGAAACCTCTACCATCGGGTCCCCAGAAATGACGCCGTCCGGCGCTCGCTCAAACCCGTCTACAAGGAGCTTCCCGGCTGGACAAAGGATCTGCAGACCATTCAGTCGTTTGAGGATTTCCCGATCGAAGCCAAGCGCTATGTCGGATGGATGCTCAAAGCCCTCCACGACTGCGCGAATGAAGGAAACCGCGAGAGGCTTCCGCCCCCGAATATCCGCTACATCGGAGTCGGTCCGGACAAACACCAGATTATCTCAGACATCCCGGATGCGGAAACACTGCTGGCACTCGCCGTGTGATCGATGATCGGGAGGGCAGCGATGGGCTTGCACAACCACCCATTGCCAACCCAACCTGTTTCGCACGAAACGACACCGGCATCCCTTCCAGGAAACGAGGTCCATCATGAAGAAAGCAATCTATCCAGGGACTTTTGACCCATTCACCTATGGGCACTTCGATGTTCTGACCCGTGCTGCCAGGATATTTGAGCATGTCTACATCGCCGTAACCGACAATCAGAGCAAAAGCCCGATCTTTTCCGTAACGGAGCGGCTGGACCTGATCCGTGAGAACATCGGGCATCTCAACAATGTCAGCGTGGTTTCCTTCCGCGGACTGGTGGTCGATTTCGCAAGAGAAATCGGAGCCAAGGCACTGATCCGCGGACTGCGAGCGGTCTCGGACTTTGACTACGAATTTCAAATGGCCCAAATGAACCGGCACTTGGATGAATGCCTGGAAACAATCTTCCTGATGCCCAATGAAAAGTATTTCTTCACCAGCTCAAGCCTCGTGAAGCAGGTCAGTCTTTACACCGACCGGGACACGGGGTTGGTTCCGCCCAACGTCTACAAGGCATTGTGCAACCGTTGTGCCACGATAAGGGAGGCAAGAGCCAAACCTGAATGATTTCCGCACCTGCCGTGAAACCTCCGCAGTAAACACAGGAGATTTCCATCGGCTGCCGACAAACCGATCCCCATGGAGGATGCATCCAAATCATTGTCCTTCGACGAAACCGGCATCGAAAAACGCATGCGGGTAACCGCCCTGTCCGGTCCGATCTTTGTCGAGACCTTTCTCCGGATGCTGTTTTTGAACATTGATGTGTTCATGCTCAAATACTATTCGGAAAAGGCGGTGGCTGCAATGGGACCGATCATGCAGTTCTACTTCCTGATCCTGATCATGCTGATGGTCAGCACATCGGGTGCGGGTATCCTTATCGCGCAGTATCTGGGAGCGCGCAGACGCGACTTGGCCGCTGAGTATTCGTTGGCCAGTCTCAACATGGTCACTTTGTCGGGTATTGTCATCGGGATTGTTTTCTTCATCTCGCCCGACCTCTACCTCCACTTCTACGAATTGGAGCAAAGCGTTCACGACTATGCGCTCGAATACATGACGGTGATGGGAAGCGCGGCAGCCACCCTATCATTCTCAGTCGGCGTTACCGGAATCGCCCGCAGCTATGGATTCACCAAGATCACATTGTACGCGAGCATTGCGGGAAACATCGTCAACGTATTCGGCAATGCCTGTTTTATTTTCGGATTGTTCGGAATTCCCGTGCTGGGAGTCAAAGGCGTCGCGATTTCCACACTCACGGGCAACTTGTTTTCGGCAATAGTCGTCTACCTATTCCTCTCCCGCCAGCCCGGATTCAGATTACCTTTCAACCGCATCTTCCGGCTTCCGCTCCTTCACTATTGGAACATCCTCAAAATCGGAGCTCCCAGCGCAGGCGAACAGCTCTCCTACAATCTCGCGCAGATGGTGACCATGCAGTTCATTTCCAGATTGGGAACCCCTTCGCTCACCGCTTACGTCTGCGCACTGAACATCATGCGATTCATCTTCATGGTCTCGATCTCAATCGGACAGGCCATCCAGATCCTCGTCGGATACCTCGTCGGTTCGGGACGCTATGATCATGCCCAGAAACGCACCCTGGTGAGTCTGCGTTTCTCAGTCCTCGTCACGCTTGGAATCGCGATCACCTTTTCCATTTTCAGGGAGGCACTTGTGCGCATTTACACGAATGACCCGGAAGTCATCACCATTGCGGGAAGTCTTGTGCTCATGACCATGATTCTCGAACCCAGCCGCGCCTTCAACATCATCCTGGGTTCAGCATTGCGGGGAGCGGGCGACTACAAATTCCCAATCTCCATCGGCATCGTTTTCATGTGGGGCGTGTCAGTCAACCTCTCCTACTTCCTCGGGATCCGATGGGGACTCGGCGCGCTGGGAGTATGGATCGCATTCACAGCGGACGAATCCCTCAGGGGTGCACTCATGCTCTGGAGATGGGTATCCGGAGTCTGGAAATCCAAGGCAATTGTTGTTTCCAACTCCTGAACGTAATCGGATTTCATTAATGGCCGTGTCCAGCCAGCAGGCTGTCATACAGGGCCTGCATCCGATTGCACTGCCGGTCCTGCGTGAAGTTATCCAGTATGGTTTGCCTCGCGGCCAATTGCCATGAACGCCTGATCGCCGTCTCCTTTAAAAAAAAAGCTTCAATGCCATCCGCCAAAGCGGCGGCATCCAACGCAGGAACAAGCCATCCATTCGTTTGATGTTCGACCATATCGGAGACCCCGCCCACATCGTATGCGACACAGGGAGTTCCGCAGGAGAGGGATTCCATGACGGTGTTCGGCAGGTTATCCTGATGGGAAGGGAGCACAAAAACATCGGCGGCAGAATAGACCGAAGCCATCCTCGCTTCCTCTTT
>JAQVLM010000052.1 GCA_028704125.1 Opitutales bacterium | reverse complement strand
CCGACCCGGTTCCCCCAACGGAGCCGAAAACGATTGTTCCACGCGAGGTGAGTGAGGACTTTTTTGTGCCGGGTGCCGGACGTCAGATGTCGATGACGCGTTCGATTTACCTCATTTTGGTCGTTATTGTCGGAATGGCGGTGTTCGGATATCTTGCAAAACGGGGTAAGTTGCCGATCAAGGGTTTGTCCGACGGTGGTGCGCTGCGTATCAAGGAGACCCGGATGTTGGGGAATAAACAGTTTCTGGTCGTTGTTGAGCATCAGGATCGCAAGGTGTTATTGGGCGTTGGCCCAGGATTTATTTCGTATTTGTGTCCTTTGTCCGGATCGGACGAAGCAAACGGAAGCATGCCGGGTTTTGAGGCATCGCTGGCTCAGCATATCGGAGCGGACGAAGGGATGACCAAAAAGGTGGAGATCCCGACAGGCCGTGGCTGATGGGATGACGGATTCCGGCCCGGTGTTTTCAACTGTTTTGAATGCCGGATTGCTGCTATTGCGCCGCTTCATTGTGGAATGTGGTGTGTCGGCTTGACATGACGGTGCTGTGCAAATGTAAAAGTCATGCTAGCTATGTGTGCTTTGATTCGGGGCAATAATGTGGATGGTCGGAAAACGGGAAAAGTGACCATTGTCGATGTGGCCCGCCATGCTGGTGTTTCTCACACCACGGTCTCATGGGTTATCCACAATGATCCCCGTATCACTCAGGAGACAAAGGAGCGGGTCAATCAATCGATCTGGGAGTTGAATTACCATCCCAATCTGAGTGCGAGACGTTTGGTTCGCGGAAGAAGCGACACCGTAGCGATGATGGCGGCATTTTTTTCCGGTCCGTTTGAGATGGAGATCCTCAAAGGAGTCGAGGAGGGGATGAGTTTCAGTTGTGGCGATGAGGGCAAGGCGATGAGTTTGTTCACGACCGGTGGGAGTGATGCGCGTGCCCGGACCATGATGGAGTCGATTCTGTATGGGGATGCTGCGGATGGTCTCATGCTGTTGAGCATCATGCCGCCGGATGATTTGGTGGAGGCTTTTCGTGAGCGGGGGCGTCCGTTGGTGGTGATTGAGAGTAAGGTGATTGGGGCTTGTTCGATCACGTCGGACAATGAGTTTGGCGCCCGGCTAGCCACGGAACACTTGCTCCAGAAGGGGTACCGGCGCATCGCCATTGTGAATGGGCAATCATCCAGTTTGGAACCGCACCGCAGTGCGGAGGAACGGCTTGCCGGCTACATCGAGACATTGGGCGAGTGGGGCATTCCGTATGATCCATCGCATTTGTATGAACTGGTCTATTACGATTACCAGGATGGACTCGCGCTTGGCCATAAAGTGGCGAAAGGCGGCTATGACGCCGTCTTCTGTGCCGCCGGCGATGCGGTTGCAATGGGTTTGATGTCCGCTTTTCGCGAGGCCGGACTGAGGATACCCGAGGACATCGCCTTAGTGGGCTACGATGACTGGTATCCCGCCAGGCTGCTCAGCCCGTCGATGACCACTGTTGCACAGCCCCTGCGTGAGATGGGGAAACGCGCCTTGTTGGAATGCCTCAATGGGATCGCTTGTGGGGCGGACTCCATGAAGGATGGCTTGTTTGATCCGAAGCTGGTGATCCGGCAGTCCTCCTGAAGCTCGAAAGATGATGCCGGCCCGGAGGGTGTTCTCCGGACCGGGGATCAAATGAAAACCGCTATTTGACTTTCTCAAGCAGGTTGTAGATCCGGTTGACCATCACCCGTGTGTCATCCAGCAGACCTGCGTTGAGCATGCAATTGTCCACGATCTGCTCGGCCACCATCCGCGCGAGTTCCTCATTTTCAACCTTGAGTTTGAGCAGGCTGTGCATGAGCGGGTGGGCTGGGTTGATTTCCAACTGCACCGGTATTTCGTTGGGAACGCTTTGGTGCATCGCCTTCATGATCCGGCGCATGTTCGCACTCATGATACGGTCTTTGCTGAGGACGACCGCCGGGTTCTCCACGAGGCGTTGGCTGGGTTTAACATCGCTCAGCCGGCTCCCGAAGGTGGCCTTGAGCCATTCGCAGAGATCCGATGACTCGGCATCGCTCATCTTGACCGCATCGGGTTTGGGCAGAACCGACTCGAGGTTCAGCCCTTCCTGATCGGCCGACACCAGCTTTTTCTGGTCGAATTCGCGGAGATGGCTCATCACGAACTCATCCACACCTTCGAAAAGGTAAACGACCTCGATAGAGTTGGCCTTGAACGCTTCGATGTAGGGCCCGGCTTCGATCGCTTCACGGGAGCTGCCGAGAAGGTAGTAGATCTCCTTTTGTTCCTCTTTCATCCGGCCTGCAATTTCGTCGAATGAGCTGAATTTGCCGGGCTCAGTCAGGGAGGTCTCGTACCGGAGGAGTTTGCCCAATGCCTCACGGTTGCTCCAGTCGGTGGTCACCCCTTCCTTGATGTAGTGGCCGAAGTCTTTCCAGAAGGCATCGTAGGATTCCGTTTCCTTCGTCCGCTTTTCCTGCAGAAACTTGATAAACCTGCCGGTGAGCACCTTGCCGATCTTCTGGAGCAGCTGGCTGTCCTGCATGGATTCGCGGCTGATGTTGAGTGGAATATCGGCGCTGTCGACGATCCCCTTAACGAAGCGCATCCACTCCGGCAGAAGGGTCTGTGGACTGTCGTCGATGAGGACTTTTTTGCAATATAGCGCGATATCGGATTCGGTCCGTCCGAGCCCGTAGCGTTCGGGATTTTCGGTTGGAACAAAGAGCAGGGCGTTCAGGTTGATCGGAGCATCGGAGGAAAAGTGGAGCCAGAACCGGGGCTCATCAAAGGCATCTGCCTGGAACTTGTAGAATTCGCGGTATTCCTCTTCTTTGATTTCGTTCTTGTTGCGCAGCCAGATCGCCTGCACCGTGTTTTGTTTTTCTCCGTTGATGTTCAGCGGGTGCTGGACAAAGCTCGAATAGCGCTTGACGATGGATTTGACTGTTTCCGGTTTTGAGAAGTCTTTTTGGTCCTCCTTGAGTTTGACCACGATCTTGGTTCCACGTCTCTGTCCTTCCACTTCCTCAATGGTGTACTCGCCGGTTCCCGAAGACTCCCAGAGATAGCCTTTGGACTCGGGTTCCCATGAGCGGGTGTAGACCTGAACCGACTCAGCGACCATGAAAGCGCTGTAGAATCCGACCCCGAACTGGCCAATCAGGTTTTCTGCGGCATTGCCGCCTTCTTTCAGCGCGGCGACGAAAGCCTTCGATCCTGAGTGCGCGATCGTGCCCAGGTTTTCGATCAGTGCGGCTTCGTCCATGCCGATTCCAAAGTCCTGAATCGTGAGGGTCCCCGCTTGATCATCGGTCTGAATGTTGATTTCGAGCGGCAGGTTGTCATCGAGAATGGTGTTCCCGCTCAGTTGAATGTGCCGGAGCTTTTCAAGGGCATCCGATGCATTGGATACCAGCTCACGGATAAAGACTTCTTTGTCCGTGTAGAGCGAATGAACGACGATATCAAGCATCTGCTTGACGTCGGCTGCAAAGGAATGGGTTTTTGTCATGGATAGATTTGTTCTAGGTTTATCAGACAATACGCAAGCGATCTCCCCTAGGGTAGTCTGCATTTTGCACGGTATTGGAATGCCCTTGCCGGATCAATGCGGAAAACGATGTGGAACGCGGTTGCGATGGAACCACACGGCGGAAACCGTGCGACTCCATTTTTCGCTCATAGGGGCATTGAATCGAAAATCAAGACCGGATTTTGAAGATTTCCTCCGTGATAACCCAACGCTTGCCCAATTGATCCGATTGGGAGGCCGGGCCAGATGGGCCACAGCGGATGGAGGACTGGCGCGTGATGGGGCAACGGGCTTACGGGTGAATCGATGACTGGGATTGTCGGAGATGCGGCATCGGTCTCAATGGGATAATGAAATAATGCTTGGCGCATATAAATTCCGATGACAAGATGATGATATGTAACGCAAAGCTGCGTTGAGACTGTTCAAGATGGGACTATGGAGATGAAAAACCGTTTTATGGAGAGTTCTGTTGGGCTTGCTTTTCGAAGGTTGGGGATTCTGTCGTTGATCGTTGCGGTGGTATTGGGTGGCTCCCTGAAAGCGGTCGAGGGTGGGAGCTCCGGAGAAGCTGGAAAGGAAGCCTTGCCATTGGAGGTGGATTCGGCACCATTTTTAAGCGTTTCCCGTGCGACTGATCCTATGAAAGAGACCTCAGACAAGAAGCGAATCGAAAAGCTGACCTCTCAGATAGAGTTCCTCGATCAACTCTACTACAAAGAGAACCGGAGCGAGGTGAGCGATCAGGAGTATGATACGCTCAAGCAGGAGTTGGAGGATCTGCTGGAGGCGTATCCGGAGGTGGCAGATGAGAACCCGGTTATGGAGCGGGTCGGGGATGACCGGACCCGTGGTTTCCAAACGTATAAGCACCTGGTTCCGATGAGCAGTCTCGATAATACCTACTCGGAGCAGGAGTTCAGGCAGTTCGTGCACCGTTTGGAGGATCGTTTCGGTCGCTCGGACCTGTCGTTTTCGGTGGAGCCCAAAATTGATGGGTTGGCGATCAGTCTCACCTTTGAAAATGGGCGCTTGGTGAGGGCGGTCACGCGCGGGAATGGAGTGGAAGGGGATGACGTGACCCGCAATTTTGCAACCTTGTCGGGGGTTCCTCATGCGTTGACGGGCGCTCGCATCCCGGCGTTGGTGGAAGTAAGGGGCGAAGTCTTTATGCCCCGTGAGGTTTTTCGCGAGATCAACGCAATGCGGGAGCGGGACGGATTGGAGCTATTCGCCAACCCCAGAAACCTGGCATCGGGGACCATGAAGCAGTTGGATCCGGAGATGGTGAGGCGCCGCCGACTGCAGGTGAGACTCTACGGGATGGGCGCATGCGAACCGGCGATGGTCTCCAGTCAGTCGGATATGCACGCCCTTTTCAGGGAATGGGGATTGCCGGTTGTGGAACTGACGACCCTTTGCCGGGGGGCGGATGCTTCGTGGGAGCGGATTGTGTCGTTGCGGGATGCCGCCCGCGAATTGCCCTATGATACCGATGGCGCAGTGGTTAAGCTCGATGACATGGCTTTGCAGCGTCAAGCTGGCAGCACTTCGAAAGCGCCGCGGTGGGCGATCGCATACAAATACGCCGCCGAACGGGCCGTTACCCGTTTGCGGGAGATCAGCCTGCAGGTGGGTCGCACCGGCGCGGTGACTCCGGTAGCCGAGCTTGATCCCGTTCGGGTTGCGGGCTCCACAGTGTCGCGTGCGACATTGCACAACGCGGATGAAATCGCCCGAAGGGATTTGCGACCGGGTGATTTTGTTGAGATCGAAAAGGCGGGAGAGATTATTCCGCGGGTCATTGGGCCGGTGGTGGAGCGTAGGGGCGCGGATGTGCAGCCTTTTGTCTTTCCGGCGGTTTGTCCGGCTTGCGGGAGTAAGCTGATCCGGTTGTCGGATGAAGTGGTATGGAGGTGCGACAATCCGGTATGTCCTCCCCAGATCCGGCGCCGTCTTGAGCATTTTGCCGGAAAACATGCCATGGACATCGACTCGCTTGGAGAGTCCGTTATTGACCAGTTGGTATCGGCCGGACTCGTGAGGGGCGTTGCCGACCTTTACCGTATCCGGATGGAGGATTTGCTTTCGCTTGAACGGTTCGGAGAAAAGTCTGCCCGGAATCTGCTTGCCGCGATAGAATCGAGCAAATCCAGACCCACCTGGCGGCTGTTGCACGGCTTGGGCTTGTTTCATGTGGGGGCATCGGTTGCCAAGGAACTGGCCGCCGCCTATCCCGATTTGATGGATTTGATGGATGCCTCAAAAGAGGATCTGATGCGTTTGTCTGGAATTGGAGAGGTCATTGCGGAAAGCGTGACTTTGTATTTTGCGGATCCGGTCCACCGGGAGTTGATGTCTGAACTCATGGCGTTGGGACTGACGGTGCAGTCCACGGATGTGGCTGGTGGGAGTTCAGATCTGCCCCTGAAGGGAAAGACGATTGTGTTGACGGGAACCTTGCCGAATTATGGACGGGATGAGTTCACGGCGATCGTTGAAAAGAACGGAGGAAAGGTATCGGGCAGTGTCAGCCGCAAGACCGATTATGTGGTGGCGGGTGAATCCGCGGGCAGCAAACTGGCAAAGGCACAGGAGCTTGGCGTCAAAGTGCTGGACGAGGCTGGTTTTCTTGAGTTGATCGAGTCCCATTGACCGTTTTCGCAACCGTTTCTGTTTTCGGCAAGCCTGGATCGGATTCCTGGGTCTTGCCGCATGGCTGAAGGGCCTCCATCCAGCTCTCAGAGACGCATGGAGGGATGGAAACCCAGTGGGGAGTCTGCCGTGTGGTGGAGGATGCCGGGTGGTTGGATCCATGCAGCAAAAGCGATCATGGAGGCGTTATCGCCGGTATGGCGTTTGTCAGCGACGAGCGCAGGAACTCCCGATTTCCGTCCGGTATGAACAAATGCTTCTCTCAAGGGCGTATTGTTGGCCACTCCACCGGATAGTCCGATGGAACGGTAGCGTCCCGATTTCAGCACCTGGCGGGTTTTACGGATGAGCTGATCCACCACCGCCTGCTGATAGGAGAAGCATATCGATGCGAGGTTCGATTCGAGGGCGTCGTCACTGAGCTTTTCGAGCGTGTAGCGGAGGCTTGTCTTGAGGCCGGCGAAACTGAATTTGAGGTCCTCTGGGTTTGGAAACGAAACCGGAAACGGATGGGCGAATGGTTGGGTGGATTGACGGGCCAGTTCTTCAATCCGCGGGCCTCCCGGGTATCCAAGCCCAAGAAGCTTGGCTCCCTTGTCCAGTGCTTCACCCGCGGCATCGTCCACCGTGGATGCAATGACCCGGATCGAGCGGTCGGTTGCCACTTCGATGAGCATGGTGTTGCCTCCGGAGACGATCAAGCCAAGGTGGGGCAGGAGCCGCTTGAAATCCGCTTCGAATTGTGCGGGTGAACTCCGGTGGAGGGGGATGAAGGGTGAAAACGCATGCCCCATGAGATGGTTCACCCCGCAGAGCGGTTTGGCGGTGGCGTTGGAAATGGCTTGCGCCAAGGCGAGCCCGATCGCAAGGCAGGATGCGAGGCCGGGTCCGCAGGTGACCGCTAATCTTTCGATGTGTTTGAATGCATCCTGGTTCCGGCATTCCTCCATGAGCAGCTCGAAGGCGGCGAGGTGCTCACGGCTGGCCAGATCGGGCACGACACCGCCGTAAACGGCGTGGAGATCGATCTGTGTCGAGACTTTCTCCCATCGGATGCCGAATGTGGGGTCAAATACCGCGAGCGCGGATTCATCACAGGAGCTTTCAATTCCGAGTATCATGGGTCCGTTTCCGATTGGCGTGATCCACGGGTGAGGAAGCAAGCCATTTTACGAAAAACCCGCGTTTTTGGCAGTTGGTGAAGTGAATGAACTGTTGACATCCCCAGCCTCAACCGGATGCTAGTTTTTGTGGCACTAGGACGAATACAATCTCGTATCATCCGGGAGTTGGTGACCCTTAAGGTCTTGGGGACCGAGGCGGCTACCGAAATTCTCGGAATGGATCAGGAACTGACCGGAGAAGCGATTGAAAAGCTTCTCATGGAAGAGCACAATGTGAGCGAGAACATGTTGCTCATCGCCAGGTCCCGTGCGTTCGATCTTTATCCGTTCAACGCGAAGTCATATGTGCCGAATGAGCAGACTTTTGAGTATCTGGACAAGGATTTCTGCACCGAGCACAAAGTGTTGCCGATCGGGATCGTGGGGAATCATTTGGTGGTTGCCCTCGACAGTCCGTTCAAGATGCAGTTGACCAACACCATCCAGCAGAAGACCCGGATGAAGGTCATTGTATTGCTGGCGTTGGAGAAGGATTTGGCGGAGAAGCTCCGCGGTCCGGACGATTCCATGATCCCCATCGGGTTTGGGGACGTGGTTGAGCGCCTCGGAATGAGCGTCGATATCGATGAATCGGCCATGGATGAGGAGGGCGGAGCGACCGAGGAGTCGGCCCCTATCATCGAACTCGCCAATCGTATCATTGAGGATGCCTATTTTTCGGGGGCGAGTGATATTCACGTTGAGCCGTTTGAACGGGATGCGCGTGTCCGTGTGCGGGTGGATGGTCAGTGCTCTGAAAAACTGCGTATTCCCTCCAAGATATGTCAATCCCTGTTGGCCCGCTACAAGGTGATGGCCAATCTGGATATTGCCGAAAAGCGTATTCCGCAGGACGGTCGTATTGTTTATAAGCAGTTCAATCGTCGGAATATCGACATTGACTTACGTATCGCAACCGCGCCGTTGAATCATGGTGAAGGCTGTGTGATGCGTATTCTCGATAAGCAGAAAAGCACGCTGCCGCTGCCGGATCTTGGGTTCTCTCAGGAGAATCTGGCGAAATACCGGACGGTTATCCGCAGGCCCTATGGAATGATCCTGCACTGTGGTCCTACCGGTTCCGGTAAGTCCATGACCCTTTACTCCGCTCTGAATGAGATTAATCGGGTGGAGGTGAACATCCGCACGGCCGAGGATCCGATCGAATACACGCTTGCCGGGCTGAACCAGATGCAAATGCACCGGAAAATCGGGCTGACTTTCGCCTCTGCCTTGCGTGCTTTCCTCCGGCAGGACCCTGACATCATTCTGGTGGGGGAAATTCGAGACCTCGAAACGGCCCAAATTGCGGTCGAGGCAGCGCTCACCGGTCACTTGCTGTTCAGTACCCTTCACACCAACGATGCTCCGAGTTCGATTGCCCGTCTGACGGATATGCAGATCGAGCCCTTCATGGTTTCAGCATCCTTGTTGTGTGTGTGTGCCCAACGTCTGATGCGGCGTGTGTGCAAGGTGTCCCGCGAACCTTACATTCCGGAAGGTAATGAGGCCGATATCCTGAAGCGCGCATTGAATTGGACGGGCCAGATCTATCGGGCCAATACAACATCCGGTCCCAATAAGGCATCGGGTGGATACAAGGGTCGGGTGGGGATCCATGAGCTCATGCTCATCGACGAGGATCTTGTGCGGGCGATCAACACTGGGAAGGATACCAACGACATCAAGAAGCTCGCAATGGATGCCGGCATGAAGACACTCCATCAGGACAGCATGCTCAAAGTCAAAGAGGGCATCTCCACCATGGAAGAAGCCTTGGCAACTGTGGCGCCTGACATGCAGGAGATTCACCATCGCTGATCGAAGATCTTTCCTAACCAGCCTGATTTCGAATGGCTCAATACTGCAGTGTGTTCCGCGTGCGGCGATTGTAAGATCCCGGCGGAACCATTGCCAGCACATCACCGGTTTTCCTTCGTATGGAGTATCAACACAGGGACACAAAAGTGGCAATCATCGGGCTTGGGTATGTGGGGTTGCCACTATCCATTCAGTTTGCCCGATCCGGGATTCGGGTGCTTGGCCTGGACATTGATACCCGGAAGCCGTCGTTGCTCAATGCCGGCCAGAGCTACATCAAGCATATCGAGGCGGATGAGATCCGATCGGTCGTCGAATCCGGATGGTTCAAGGCCTCGTCTGATTTCGCCCTGATTCAGTGGGTGGATGCTGTCATCATATGTGTGCCGACTCCCTTAAACCGGCATCGTGAGCCCGATCTATCGTATATCGTGCAAACGGGGCACTCGATTGCTCCCTATCTGGCCGGGTCCGGTGTGCCATCCGGTGGAATGTCTTGTGCCGATATGGACTGTCAGTCGTGGTTAGTCGTGGGTGATGCATCGAATCCGGCGGACTGCAAGCTGGTTGTTTTGGAAAGCACAACCTATCCGGGGACAACCGATACCGATTTGCGGAAAATTCTTGAGGATGGATCAGGGCTACAGGCAGGCCACGGGTTTAATCTGGCGTATTCTCCCGAGCGTGAGGATCCCGGGCGTAGGGATTACTCCGTGAAAACCATTCCCAAGGTGGTGGGCGGATTTACTGCCGCTTGCCTGGAGCGGGCCGCGTCGCTGTATGGGTCGGTTGTGGATAAGGTTCATCGCGTGGGATCCTGTCGTGCGGCTGAAGCGACCAAGTTGACCGAGAATATTTTCCGGTCGGTCAATATCGCATTGGTGAATGAATTGAAGGTGGTATACGAAGCGATGGGCATCGATGTGTGGGAAGTGATTAATGCCGCGTCCACCAAACCTTTTGGGTATATGCCGTTTTATCCGGGGCCCGGGTTGGGCGGGCATTGCATTCCGATTGATCCTTTCTACCTTACATGGAAGGCGCGTGAATACGAGAAGCACACCCGGTTTATCGAGTTGGCAGGCGAGATCAACACGTCGATGCCGAACTATGTGGTGTCCAAGGTAGTCGAGTCCCTCAATCGTATCGGGAAGTCCGTCAATGGTTCCAGAATACTGATTCTCGGATTAGCCTATAAACCGGATGTGGATGACGATCGGGAGTCGGTAAGCTATGTGCTCATGAAGAAACTTGAGCAGTTGGGGGCATCTGTTGCATACAACGATCCGCACATTCCCGAGATTGAACCAACCCGCAACCACAGCGATCTTGCCTCCCGCCGATCGCATCCCGTGGAGGATGCTTACGACCTGATTCTTCTGGCAACTGCGCATCGGGATTACGTCGACTTTGATTTCTCAGGTTTTGAGGCGGTTCTTTTGGATACCCGCAACTGTGTCAAGCATCCTCCTTCCCGTTACTACAAGGCATAGTATCATTCAGCCAACGTCAGGCTCACGCCGATAATGGACCGGATGCAGATGCTCTGTGATGGGTTCAGTCAATGACCCGGAGAGTGGGTTCCGGGCTGCTTTCAGGCTCGCCTTCGATCGGATGATCCTTCAGTGTTGAGTCCGCATATGAAAAAAGCACTCATCACGGGAATAACCGGACAGGATGGCTCCTACCTCGCAGAGCAGTTGCTCGACAAAGGCTATGAAGTCCATGGCATGATCCGGCGTTCCAGCTCCTTTAATACCGGACGAATTGATCATCTCTACAACAATGCCGAAGTTTCGGGAAAGCGGTTTTTCCTTCACTATGGTGACTTGACGGATTCCAGTAACCTCAACCGTCTGCTTGAGAAGCTTGCTCCGGATGAGATCTACAATCTCGCGGCCCAGAGTCACGTAAAGGTGTCTTTCGAGGTGCCGGAATACACCGCTGAGGTCGACGGGGTGGGGACCTTGCGTTTTCTGGATGCGATCAAGGAAGTGGGGCTGAAGGAGAAAACCCGGTTTTAT
>JAQVLM010000500.1 GCA_028704125.1 Opitutales bacterium | reverse complement strand
CGGTGGAGGCTATGCGGGCCGCGATTCATGCCGGTGCGGATTCGGTCTATTTCGGGGCGGGGCATTTGCAGATGCGGGCAAACGCGACTGCCTTTGAACCCGCAAAAGTCCCGGAGCTGGTATCGATTTGTCACGACCACGGCCGCAAGGCATACCTGACGCTCAACACCGTTGTATACGATGCGGAGCAACCCCACATCGATCATCTGCTCGAAGTCGCTAAAGATGCGGGAGTGGACGCTGTCATCGCGTCCGATTTTGCGGTGATCGAGCAGGCCCACCTCATGGGGATTCCCCTTCACCTTTCCACTCAAGTCAACATTTCGAACACCCGCGCCGCCACCTACTTCTCGCGCTATGCCGAGGCTTGCGTGCTCGCCCGGGAGCTGTCACTCGAGGCTATCGAGGGAATCATCAAAGAACTCCGCGCACAGGACATCCGTGGCGCAGGTGGAGA
Organism: Opitutales bacterium; assembly: GCA_028704125.1. Taxonomy (GTDB): domain Bacteria; phylum Verrucomicrobiota; class Verrucomicrobiia; order Opitutales; family JAFGAQ01; genus JAFGAQ01. The sequence goes on along the minus strand of JAQVLM010000500.1, from coordinate 2,332 downwards.
GCCGCTCAAAATTGAGGTTTTTGCCCATGGTGCTCTCTGTGTGGCAATTTCCGGAAAATGCTACATGAGTCTGTCTCAGTATGGCAAATCCGCCAATCGCGGAGAATGCTACCAGGTTTGCCGTAGGCGTTACGAGGTCCGGGATGCGGAGACCGGTTTCGCCTACGAAGTCGACAACCAGTTTGTGATGTCGCCCAAGGATCTCTGTACCCTCCCGGTGCTTGATCAGATCGTAGGTGCGGGCGTGGACATCCTCAAAATCGAAGGACGCGGTCGCAGCGCCGATTACGTGCATGCGGTGGTGGGGTCCTACCGCAAGGCACTGGACGCCATTGGAGCGGGAACATTCGACCGCCCCTTTGTTGAAAAGGAGATGCAGCGACTCGCATCGGTTTTCAACAGAGGATTCTGGGAAGGAGGCTACTACCTCGGGAGCAAACTTGACCCGTGGGCGCGTTCCGCAGGCTCGAAATCCACCCGCCGCAAAACTTATATTGGACGGGTCCAGAACTACTTCCGCAAGTCGGGAATTGTTCAGATCATGATCGATGCCGAAAGCTTCCGGATCGGCGAGGAGATCCTCATCACCGGAGCCACCACCGGGGTTGTCGAGACCACCCCCGAAAGCATGCATGTGGACGACCAACCGGCAACTGAAGCCGGACGCGGATGCACCATCACTTTCCCTCTTCCCGAAGTGGTTCGCCCCGGCGACAAGGTCTACTCAATGACGTCCAACGGATAACGCCAACCTCCGCCGAATCGTATCGGGATGACCCTCGGCCAAATTCCGGGTGCCGCGTGTTGCATATTGCGAAAGCATTCCTCACAATGCCCCCCATGAGTGCCGGACTATCCTTCCAATTGATTGGCGGTGACGATGAATTCCTCGTCGATTCAAAAGCGGTTGAAGCCTTCAACCGCAAACGCCGCGAATTCGGAGACGGTGCTGAAATCGAGATGATCGACGGGCGCTTTGGAACTGTCGATGAAGTTTCCGCAGGTATTGGCCGGTTCATCAGCGCGGCCCAGAATCTGTCGCTGTTCAACCCGAAACGCATTGTCTGGTTGCGTCAGGCCACCTTCCTCGGTGAGACTCAGGTCGGGAAAACTCAGGGCGCTAAAAGTGCTGCCGAATCCCTGTCCGCATTCCTGAAGGACTTTTCGGATCCGGACGCCTTTCTGCTGATCTCGGGAAGCCCGGTCGACCGCCGACGTTCCTTCACCAAGTGGGTCGAATCCGCGGGAGCGCTCACCTACATTGCCCTTCCGAAAGACTCCGAGCAGCTCATCCCGCACCTTCTTGACAAATGCTGGGAAGAGAAGGTCAAGATTGATCACGATGCCGCGGCTGCCCTTATCGAAAGGGTCAATGGCAATCCACGTATGATCATGAACGAGCTGGATAAGCTCATCACCTATGTGATGAACAATGAAACCCGGCTCATCGACTACGAGTGCGTTAATTCGATGGTGCCTCCCTATGGCGACGGCAATTTCTTCGAGCTCGCTGACGCCTTTTACACCCTCAACCTCGAGTCCACGCTCCGTTGTGTGCGCAAGCACTTCTTCTCGAATAAAGACGCCCGCGGGGTGCTCGGAAATCTCCAGTCCCGCAACCGGCTGCTCATTCAACTGCGCACCCTCCACGATGGCGGATGGATCGATCTGCGGCGAGGATCACTCAGCAAGGATGCGCTCGGTTCGGCCGCTGCCGAGTACGCGCTCTGGTTTTCGGATGTGAATGCCAAAGCGGACACCCACCCCTTTGGGCAGAACCCATTCTACCTCAGCCGTTTGGCGAAAATCGCGGCCCGCCTGACCCTGAAGACACTCATCGATTTCCAGCTCGCCTTCATCGAGACCTTTGTCCGGATCATCGACCACCCGAACGATCAGGAACAGATCATCCAACAACTTGTTCTCGATTGCCTCGGACGTCCCTCGATCGAACGCCAACCCTAAGGCTTTCGCTCACGACGATGGGAGTCCGTCGACTCTGGAACGCCGACGCATTCAAAATCGGTGCAATCCGTTTGACTTGAGCAAAAAAGCCAATGAAACGTTGCATCACTATGAGTGAAAGCAAACCGGTAGTAGGGATTATCATGGGCAGCGATTCTGACTGGCCCACCATGATTCACGCGCACAAGATTCTCGATTCTTTCAAGGTTCCGAATGAGTATCGCGTGCTTTCTGCTCACCGCACGCCTGACTTGGCTGCGGAATATGCAAAGACCGCTGAAGCCCGCGGCCTGAAGGTCATCATTGCCGGTGCCGGTGGAGCCGCCCACCTCGCAGGGGTGTTGGCTGCCTATAAGATCGGAAGAGC
>JAQVLM010000499.1 GCA_028704125.1 Opitutales bacterium | reverse complement strand
CTCATACCACCCAGCACCAACAAGGAAACAGCGATGAAAACAATCCCTGATTTGAGTTTCCTTTGCGGAAGATTGGGAACCCCTTTTCCGAAGACGAAACAGGGCCAGGCGTATCGACCAACCAATATGGCATGGGTAAACACAACCATCTGGAAAACCGGCATGGACAATTGTCCGGAGGAGGACAGGTCCTCCAACAGAAAGGACAGGAAAACGGCCAATGACAGTAAGGCAAACAGTGGACGGGATAGCCGTTGGGCGGCACGCATGTCATTCCAAAGACGCAAATAGGACATGAACCCTTTCATACGAGGTCGCGGTTGAGGATGGCTCGGTATTGGAGGCGGAAGCTGAAGCCCCAGCTCAGCACGCTGAGCACCAGCATCGTGAGTGCGAAGCTCTGATACGCATCCGGGGTTTCGGGAGACCCAGCGAGACCAAAGTACGCGAGATAGATGATGCTGGGCATTGACAGAAAATAGAGGATGAGAAGAAAGGGATAGGCCGGGTGCCAACCAAGCGCCTTGAGTGTGCTGAAACTCCATGAGCCGTTTTTGTTGCTGAGGCGGAATCGGAAAGGGTCGAGGAGCGCATATCGGAAGATCCGCACCGTTCCGAGCAGGAAGCAGAAGAACAAGCTCCATGCCACAAGGGAATAGATTCCGCTTTCGGCTAGCTTCGGAGATGAAGGGAGACGTGGAATCAATGTCTCAAAGACAAACAGACACAGGACCGCCGCCACAGCCCATGCCGACCATATGCGCGCACGAAACAAGACATGCGCACGGGCCCAGCGTTGGCGTGACCAACCCATCAAACCAGGAAGCGTCGATTCGCGGAAGTTCGTGAAAAATATCGATAGGGGACCCGATATAACAATAATCGCAGCCCAAGCGACCCGTGAGGAATCCCCCAATACACGCCAGATAAACAGGATTCCGATCGACATCGACGCCAACAGTGTGAGCACATTGACAATGAACGTTTGCCATCCCTGCGAGGCAGACGAAAACAATGCCCATTGTTCCCTGTAAGATTCCGCAATTCTCGCTGTTATCCTTTTCGAATGGATTTTGTCGGAGAAGATTGATGAGTCTCTTCGGTAAGTATTCCCAGTCCATAGAGGATAAGAGATTACCGGCCCGACAGCCGATACCAGCATAAGAAGGAAATGGGAGTCGAATTTCCGCGCTCCGATAATCACCGCAACAACCAACAATGATACTATCAATGAACGGGTATTCTCGGAAAACCGGGCACGCAGCCACGCGTAACAAGTGATCCATGCGAGCCATCCATACGACGCAATCAAGAGGAAATCGCTAAGCGGCTGGACCGCTTCACCGGCAATGGACTTCGCGCACGTTCTAAGGACAGTCAGAGCCGCGGCGGTTGCGAAAATGTCCGAAATATTGAGCACCCATGACTTCTTTTTTGCCTCCGGAAGGATTGGAATCAGACTGGGTGAGTGAAACCATGCCACCGACGACCGTGACAATAGCGCCCCATGCAAAAGCGCAATCCACGTGAAAGTTTCCACGCCTGGAATCCCATGCCTCCTCATGCTACAGACGAGAATGACGACCAGGACCAACCACCAGAACAGTCCAATCCCGGTCCCCACCCTTTGGGCCGGACGCAGGTCATTCCAGAGCCGGAAGTAAGCGGTAATCGTTTTCATGAACACACGGGAGGTTGCAGGAAGGCCGGAGCTACCAAACGATCGGTGTCGGCAAGGTCCTTTTGGAGGCTTGGGGCGGGCACAGGATCGGGAAGATTTCATCCAGGGTGAGGCAGCGTTCCTCGATCGGGGTCTGGATCGATTGCCGCAAGGCCGAAGCATTCCCTTCCCCATCGGTATGCAGCGTGATCCGGACCACCCCCGCTTCCCGCTTGTGGGAGATCACAGCCTTGTTCTCCCGGATCCGGACCTCGTCCAGGCTGGCATCAGGATCACGGACCGTCCACTGCAGATACGCTTCGCGCAAGTCATCGAGGCTTTGATTGGCGCGGAGTAGACCGAAATCAAGGCAGGTCACCCAGTCCGCCACTTTCTCAACATCGGTGAGAATATGAGATGAGAATACGACGAGTGCCTCATCCTCCTCGATCACTTGCCAGAGCATGCGGATGGTTTCGGACCGGGCAATGGGATCAAGGTTCGACATCGGCTCATCCATGAGCAGGAGCCCTGGGTGGTGTCCAACCGCAGCGATTATGGAAAGCTTCTGGCGTTGCCCTTCGCTGAGGGTGGAAATCCGTTTGCCGGGTTCGATCTCCAGCGCATTGTAAAGGGTTGCCACCCGCTCCCAATCCCAGGTCGGGTAAAAATTCGCGATGATGCGAAGGTATTCCTCTGCACTGAGTGCTTCCATGAACTGGGGCTTGTGCGGAACAACTCCCATCCGCGACAATGCCCGACTACTCAGCTTGGATGCGGGCTCCCCAAACGTGTAGGCCTCACCGGAATTCGGGATGAGCAGACCGGCAGCCACGTTCAGCAAGGTTGTTTTTCCAGCGCCATTCCGTCCGACCAGACCCACGATCCCCCGTTCAGGCATGCTGAAGGTGATTTCGTTCAAGGCGATCGTGTCGTCAAAGGACTTGAGAACGTGGTCGAAGGTTAGGGGAGATGGATTCATGGTTTGGTTCGAGGATAGATTATTCGATATAAACAAAAGGGAGCTAAGGGCGGCTGAATCGGGAATCCGGGCGGTTTGCGGAATCCGACGAAGGATCGCTTTGGCGGATCAGGTTCTCCCACTCGCGGAGGGCCAGCTCCTCGCTGATGCCCA
>JAQVLM010000498.1 GCA_028704125.1 Opitutales bacterium | reverse complement strand
ATACGAGAAAGGCCCGCATCCCTTCCGGCGGGTCACACTCGAAGGATTTGCGATACCACAGCGATCCCTCATAAAAATACAGCTTTTCATGTTGGGTATTCCAGTCCCCGGGAACGTTGATGGTCTCTGCCTTGTCGAAGTCGTATTCGATCCGGTCGGAGCGGTCGGCCGGTTTGACATCCAAAAAGTAGCTCTGTCGGTCAGGCGATTCCTGTTGGTCAAACGGTTCCCAACGGTAGTTGTAGTATCCGTTTTCATATGGATCCACCAGCATCCTCCATTCTCCATTGAGGGAAATTCCTTCCCGTTGGAGACTGTTTGAGATGGGTAGATCTGAATACAGAGGAGGCTCTGCCTGCGAGACGGTGGACGCCATCAAGCATTGAGCGATGATCAGGGTGGTTGCCAGCATGGATAAACCTTCGGATGGAATGAGGGGTTAAACTCTCAAAGGAAAACGCATTTGTAAGACGATCCGAACACAAAATCAAGGTTTACACCAAGGTGCACGTTTCTTTTATTCATTAGTATGCGTGCTTCATCATTAGACTTGGGTGTGAAACTTCTGATTCTAGTCACAACCCTTCTTTCGATGCAGCTTATTTCCATTCATGCGGGACAAACGGACGGGACACGTTCCGGAATAAACGACGACGTGCTCACTTTGATAAACGGGGGCATGGAGTTGAAAGTCCTGCCGGGAGTGGGCGGGGTGGTCGTCTTTTTCGGACCGGAAGGCGGAAAGAATGTGCTGCGCGAGGCGCCTGAAATGTGGTCGCAGTGGCAGTCTCTGAAGCCGGATTTGGCACAATACCCTGCGGCGGACAAAGCGTGGCCCGCGTTTTTCGGTCACACCTTCTGGTTAGCTCCGCAGAGTGGGTTTTGGAATCAGCAGGATGTCTGGCCGGCAAAAAAGGGTGAGCAATGGCCTCCCGATCCATACTGGGATTACGGCAGCTATCAGGTGGTTGAGCAGGGGCCGGATTCGGTTGTTCTGCAGGGAGAGGCGAGTCCGTATTCGGGTGTGTCGATGCGGAAGACCTTGAGGATCGACGAAAAGGGGCATGCGCATTTGCACGTTAAGGTCGTGAATCAACGTGATGCCGATGTGACTTGGGGGATTTGGTCCAATACGCGGGTGAGTGCTGCCTGGGATGCACGGGTTCCTGTTTGCGGAAATGAGTCCGGTGATGTTCGGGTGGAGCAGCGCGGAAAGGTGGAAATGCCGTGGGCGGTGAAGGATGGGAGTTTCGGATTTGAGTCTGCCAAGGATCCTACATCCGGCTCTGGATCGGCGAAGGCCTTCATCACTCCGGAAGAGCCGTGTATTATTGCACGCTTTGGCGATTGGTGTTTCGAGAAGCGTTTTGATCGGATCGATCCGGGAAGCGTGCATCCGGAGCAGGGAGCGGTGGAAATCTACATCGCGTCGCCACGCCACGAGGAGGATCCGGGCTTGTTGGAGTTGGAGGCGCACGGACCCTTGAGGACGCTTGCAGCTGGGGAGTCGATGGAATGGAGTGAAACCTGGAGCTTATCGATCGGAAAAGCTCTGGAAGAAGCTGGCACTCCAGTCAACTAGCGGCTCCACCTGCACCAAAGCGACAGCGGAAGCTGTTTGTCGGAGTGTTGGTGTGTCAATGCCAGCTCACCGAACGTAACTTGCCCTGACGGTAGCATCGCGCTCACAAGATTGCGCAGCATGAGTGACGATGCCTCGAGGTTGTAGAGGGTGAGCACTAAAAAACGCGCGTCCGGGCTGAGGAGCTGGCGGCAGAATCCCAGCAGGGAGACAATCTGTTCTTCCACCTTCCAGACTTCTCCCTTGGGTCCACGTCCGAAAGAAGGCGGGTCGAGCATGATCCCCTCGTATTGGCTGCCGCGCCGGATCTCCCGCTGGACGTATTTGAGCGCATCTTCGATCAACCAGCGGATGGGTGCGTCATCAAGGTGGCTGAATTTCTGGTTTTCCCGCGCCCACCCGACGGAGGGCTTGGATGCATCCACGTGGGTGACTGCCGCGCCGGCTGCAGCGGCTGCGATGCTGGCGGCGCCAGTGTATCCAAAGAGATTGAGCACCCTCGGGGCGGTGGAACCGGAGCGGGATTCTGTGGCCCGAATGGACTCCGACACCCAGTCCCAGTGGGGCGATTGTTCGGGAAAAATACCCAGATGTTTCGAACCATCGGTCAAGCGGGCCTGAAAGGATGCGGTCCGATAGGGGATCAGCCACGCCCGCGACAATCCGGCCTTGCGGATTTTCCAGAGCCCGGTCTTGTCGTCGTGAATCGCGTGGGCTTTGGACCAGGCGGCATCGTCGAGGTCGGGCTTCCACCACGCCTTGGGTTCGCTGCGGACGACGATGGTATCCCCGAATCGCTCCAGTTTTCGCTGGTTCCCGGAGTCGATGAGTTGATAACCCGTCCATGAGGACGACAGAATCTGCGGCTGGAGGATCATCGGAGACGAGGATGGCATCAGGCTTCCACAAACTGTTTGTATCCTGCCGCGTAGCGAACCCATGCGATTTCATCAATCGGCCGAAGGCGACGGATCACTTCGTTCGCAATCGCCCCCGATGGAATACGGTCGTCGTATGCTTTCTCCAAGGTGCGGATCAGTTCATTGACCATGACATGTATCCGCTCGGTTTCGACCGGGCGTTTCTCGAGGGCTTTTCCCAGGCTGGCCATAAGCTTGGCCTGACTGAAATCCTCCGTGCTGCCGTCCTTTTTCAAAACCAAAAGGCCGTCCCGAATGATCTCTTCGAGCGTTGTGAAGCGGTGCCCGCAGTCAGATCGGAAGA
>JAQVLM010000051.1 GCA_028704125.1 Opitutales bacterium | reverse complement strand
GTTCACACAACATCGATCCCCAGGCCTCAATAAAGGTACTCTTGCCCGCACCCGGAACCCCACTGAGCCCAACCCGCATCGAACGTCCAGCATGTGGCATCAGGCGCTGGAGAACGGCCTGCCCCATGTCACGATGGGCGGGCGCATTACTTTCAATCAAAGTGATCGCCCGGGCAAGAATCATGCGATTTCCGCTCAGAACGCCTTCCACGTATTCATCAACGGTGAGCGTCCGCCGTTTTTTGCCTTGCGAGCCACCCTCTCCAGTCGATGCCTTCACCCCACGCATGACAAATGAGGCAAACTCACTGCCAGCGTTCGGAGGCGCCCACTCAGGCTTATTGTCTCGGTCAGGATGCGTCATGTGCCAATAGATTTGCGAAAATGACATCCATACGCCAGTTTTGAGATCGGGCAAGCCTCTAACCGCAGATTCTCAAACAGCAGCGCCAATCCATGAACACAACTCACGACTGTGGGTTGTGGCGGAGAAAGGCGGTATAGGTACCGGCGGCAAACAAGCAGAGAGCTCCCGACCGGTTGAAAGTTCTCCTGGCCCTGGGACGTGCAAATAGACTCCTGAAACGGGAAGCGACAAATGCATATCCAAGCAGCACTGAGGCTGCGACAGTCATGAATACTGCGGCTAGAATCAGCATCTGCCGCAGTGCCGGACTCGATGGATCAATAAACTGGGGAAGAAATGCTGCATAAAATGCCAAGCCTTTCGGGTGAAGGACATTTACAGTAAACGCCTGAAAGACAATCTTGCGCGAGCTTCGTTCGGTTTTGCGGCTAACCTTTTCTGAGTCGACCGGCGCACGCCAGAGTTGGATGCCAAGAATCATCAGGTATACGACGCCAACCCATTTCAAAACGATGAAGAGAGTAGAAGAAGCGGCCAATATGGTCCCCAATCCAAGGAACGTGAGGATCATCGCTGTCATGTCTCCAAGGCACACCCCAAAAATGCTCAGCAACGCGGTAGACCGCCCTCTCGACATTGCGTAGCCCGTCACCAACATCACGGTGGGTCCGGGGATGAGAACCACGGCAAATGCAGCCGCACCAAAAGTCAGGAGTAGGTCGAGAGACATGAAGGGTTAACTGATAGTCAGAGTATCCACAGCTCGGATTCCGGTGAAAACTACCGGATTCCGAATACGGAAGTCGATATCAGTTTGAACAAACCGATCTTCAAAGCAACACCATAGATACTGAGGCTTCCAGACGGACGGCGGATTTTCGCTATCTTCGGCCAACGACTTCGCCCACAATCAACACCGCTGGAGCACCAAGGGCAGCCTTATTCACCTTAAGCGCCAGATCACCCAAGGTCCCTACGACACTGCGTTCCATTGGAGTCGAAGCCCATTGAACCGCAGCCGCTGGCGTATCGAAAGCCCGGCCTCCATCGACCAGATCCGAGGTGATTTGCTCCAGATGCTGCACCCCCATGTAGATCACTAAAGTGGTGCGATCCATCGCACCCCACGCCCGCCAGTCCACTCCATCGCTTCCGGGCCTCGCCGGCTGCTCATGCCCCGTCAACAGGGCAACTCCAGACGCGCAATCCCGATCCGTTAGAGGAATACCCAGAGACGCCGCGGCCGCAAATGCGGACGTGACAGCCGGAACCACTTCGAAGTGTATACCGGCGGCCCTCAACGCCACAAGTTCCTCGCCAAGGCGCCCAAACACACCCGGCTCCCCCCCCTTTAGCCGCACCACATCACGCCCTTCCGTCGCCTTTGCCACCATCAACCGCGATATCTCCGACTGATCCATGCAATGACGTCCGGCTCTTTTTCCGACACAGATCACCTCACATTCCGGAGCACACCAACCAAGCAACGCGGAATCAATGAGGTGGTCATGCAGCAGGCAATCGCATGATTCAATCAAACGCCTCGCCTTGAGGGTTACCAGTTCCGGATCCCCGGGACCAGCCCCGATTATCGCGACCTTTCCTGCAGCCGTTTTTGAGCTATTGCTTGCGGATTCTTCAATCATGCTTTCGTTCTTTCCCAGATCACTAATAAGGAACACTTCTAGCTTCAACAAATTTCTTTACTTAACCAGACTAAGTCCCTATCGAGAACCTTCCGCATAAGCGGCATCATTTCAACACCATCCATGGCAACGAACCGAAAGATCATACCGGATCACGCACCCTTCAGTCCACAGGAGGCTGAATGGCTCAACCATTTCCTGACCCGGATGACCGGGGAACAGGCTCAATGGCTCAGCGGATTCATGTCGGGCTATCAAGTGAGCTTACTTCAAGGCGGCATGCGCGGAGCCGCGCATGTGATGGAAACAGGCTTACTGGATGCGGATAGCCAAACCTTGCCCGCTCCGGTGGCGCAACCGTCCCTCAAACCATCGATCACGATTCTTTACGGCACCGAATCCGGCAACGCTGAATCGCTGGCCGCAGAAGCAAAGAAAAAGGCTTCCCGATTGGGCTTCAAGGCCAGGATGCTGGATATGGCGGATGCACGGCCGACAGACCTGCCAATGGAGGAGAACCTGATGGTGATCATCTCAACTTGGGGCGCGGGAGACCCACCCGAGCGTGCGTCCGAATATCACAGCAAGTTGATGTCGCAGGAAGCCTCCCGGATCGAAGACCTGCGCTACGCTGTGCTCGGCCTCGGGGATTCGAGCTACGAGCAATTCTGCCAAATGGGCAAGGTATTCGATTCCCGTCTTCAACAGCTCGGGGGTAATCGGGTCGGTGATCGATGCGATTGCGACACGGATTATGAATCCATGGCCCACGCATGGATTGACCAAACATTGAACACGATGCTGGAGCACGCAAAGGCAGCGGTTCCGGTTACTTCCGGCGGTGCGGCTCCGGCAGACTTCATCTCCATCTCCGGGACACAAGCAGCTCCGTCGGAGGTTTATTGCATCTACGGCAAGAAAAACCCTTTTCCCTCTACTCTGCTTGACCGGGTGGTCCTCAACGGAACCGGATCGTCCAAAGAAACCCTGCACCTTGAATTCTCACTGGAGGATTCCGGTCTGATCTATGAACCCGGAGACGCGATCGCGATCCTTCCGGTCAATTGCCCGGAAGTGGTCCGGGATATCATTCACGCGGCGGGACTCAGCCCGGAGTACCCGGTTACCAGCAAGGAAGGCGACCCGGTCGATCTCGAATCCTACATCCTCAAAGAGTGTGATGCGACCTCCCTGAGCAAGCTGTTGATTCAAAAGTATCATGAGCTTTCACCGAATGACGAACTGGCTGAACTCTTACGTCCAGAGTCCAAAGCAAAGCTTCAGGAGTTCATCTGGGGCCGTGAGATCGTGGATCTCCTAGTGGAATATCCGATTCCGAACCTTTCGCCGGATAACCTGATTCAGCTATTCAGGAGACTGCCACCCCGACTCTATTCTATCGCAGCGAGCATCAAGGCAAACCCGGAACAGGTCCACCTCACGGTGGCAGCCGTCCGTTACTACACCCACCGCCGCAATCGCAAGGGAGTGTGCTCAACCTTCCTTGCGGATCGGGTCGCAGTCGGGGAGAAAGTTCCGCTCTATGTTCAGCCCAACCGGCACTTCCGGCTGCCCGCAGACCCCGAAGTCCCCATCATCATGGTCGGCCCTGGAACCGGAGTGGCACCCTTCCGCGCCTTCATGCAGGAAAGGCAGGTAACTGGGGCCAAAGGAAAAAACTGGCTGTTTTACGGCGACCGCCACTTCACAACCGATTTCCTCTACCAGCTCGAATGGCAAGATTACCACAAGGATGGACTGCTCACACGAATGGACGTGGCGTTCTCCCGCGACACTCCCGAGCGCATCTACGTCCAACACCGCATGCTTGAGCATAGCCGTGAAATTTTCGGCTGGCTTGAAGAAGGGGCATCCTTCTATGTGTGTGGCGATGCCTCCAGAATGGCCGCTGATGTCCACGACACCCTGATCCGCATCGTCAGCCGCGAGGGAGACAAGAGCCCCGAAGAGGCGACTGATTACGTCAACCAATTGAAAAAGTCCAACCGCTACCAACGCGATGTCTACTGATTCCGCACCTTTGCATCCCAACGAGGCACTAAAGAGCCGCAGCAACTACCTCCGGGGAAACCTGGCAGAAGTCATCGCGGATCCGCTGACAGGCTCCATCCCCGAGGAGGAGGTGCAACTCATCAAGTTTCATGGATCCTATCTACAGGACGACCGCGACGTGCGCGCCGAACGCCGCAAGAAAAAGCTTGAGAAAGCCTACTCGTTCCTGATCCGCGTGAGGGTCCCCGGAGGGGTATGCACACCCGATCAATGGCTCGCGATGGATACCATTGCGGACACTTGGGCCAACGGTTCTCTGAGGCTCACCACCCGACAGGCCTTCCAATTGCATGGGGTGATCAAGGGCAACCTCAAGACCACGATCCAATCGATCAATCAGGCTTTGCTCGATACGATAGCGGCATGCGGCGATGTCAACCGCAACGTCATGTGTAATCCGAACCCGCACCTGTCCGGACTCCACGGGCAAGTGCTCCAAACGGCCCGTGACATCAGCACCCACCTTCTGCCGCGCACCCGTGCCTATCACGAGATTTGGCTGGATGAGGAAAAGGTTGCGGGAGGAGAACCCGAGGAGGAGCCCATCTACGGAAAGACGTACCTTCCACGCAAATTCAAGGTCGCCATCGCGGTGCCCCCTTCAAACGATGTGGACGTCTTTGCACATGATCTCGGATTCATCGCGATTGCCGACGCCGAAGGCAATCTCCAGGGATTCAATGTCACGGTTGGCGGCGGCATGGGAATGACCCATGGTCGGGAGGACACCTTTCCGCGGGTGGCGGATGGGCTTGGTTACATTCCAGCAGACAAGGTGGTCGAAGTGGCCGAAAAGGTGGTGCTGGTTCAACGGGATTTCGGAAACCGGAGCGATCGCGCACGCGCACGCCTCAAATACACCATCCACGAACGCGGCATTGATTGGTTCCGGAAGGAGGTGGAATCCCGCCTCGGCTGGACCTTTGAGCCGGAGGCTCCCTATGCCTTCTCCAGCACGGGAGACCGCTATGGGTGGGTTAAGGGAACAGATGGTCGTTTTCATCTCACCCTTTTCATCCAAAACGGCAGGATCAAGGACACAGCGGATTATCCCCTCAAGACCGGGCTGCGCGAAATCGCACGCATCCACAAGGGGGACTTGCGCCTGACCGCCAACCAAAACCTCATCATCGCTGGAGTTCTGCCGGAAGACCGGGCGGCCATTGAGCAGCTGATTCACCAATACAAGCTCTACCGGGGCCTTCACCAGACCGGACTCCGGATGAACTCCATGGCCTGCGTTGCGCTTCCAACCTGCGGACTGGCTCTCGCGGAAAGCGAGCGTTATCTCCCGACCTTGGTATCGCAACTGGAAGATGTCATGAAAGAGTGTGGCATGCGGGACGATGAGATCGTAATCCGGATGACTGGATGCTCAAACGGTTGTGCGCGCCCTTACCTTGCAGAGATCGGGTTGGTTGGGAAAGCTCCCGGAGTATACAACGTCTACCTCGGTGCGGCGTTCAATGGGTCCCGACTCAACAAACTCTACCGTGATTCCGTTCCTCAGAATAATCTCCTGCCGCTGCTCAGCTCGATCATACGTGACTACTCAACCTCACGGAAACCGGGCGAACGGTTCGGAGACTTCACGATCCGCGCCGGATATGTGAAACCCACCCTGAAGGGTCCGGACTTCCATGACGAAATCCGCTACAAGGAATACCAGATCTGAGGGTAGCATTATTATTCACCTCTTCAAAGCACTGCGGGGATATGGAGAACCGCTCAGGTTTCCCATCTGATGGGCTGCGCCAAGCCGGACGGTCTAAACCCGTTTCCGCCTAGCCGCAATGCAAGGCGGGGACATCCTTGCAGCCGATCTCAATCCGGAACGCTTGTGGGCTCCCGCTGAGCAACCACACGCGAATAGGCTTCTTCGAGTGCCTTTTTGAGTCCGGGCACATTCACCGGTTTGAAAAGGTAGTCATTGAAACCAGCCGATTTGGCTTCATTCCTGGTATCCTCCAAAACATTGGCCGAAAGCCCGATGATGTTGCAGGCGAAGCCGTTTTCCAAACTCCGGATCTTCCTGGCGGATTGAATGCCGTCCATCACCGGCATCTGGATATCCATGAATACCACTTCAGGGCGCAAATCCATGTAGCACCGCCAACCCTCATCCCCATCCGCGGCAAAAGTCGGCCGATACCCTAGTTTGCGCAACATCAGATCCACCACCTTCTGGTTCACCTTGTTGTCTTCGACCACCAGAATTTCCATCGGGTGACTCTTTGCAAAATCCGACAAGACCCGCTGAGAAGACGCACCATCCACAATGCGCGGCATCGCACTGGTTTGACGGGACGCCGCATCAATCAGGGCCTTTTGCAAACTCTTACGGTGAACCGGTTTCGCCACGTAGGAAAAAAATGGATCCGGAGCGGCTTTTACCGTCGATGGGACCATCAACACCAAAGGAGTACGAACCTGCTGGTGCTCAAGCAAGGTGAACAGATCACCGCCAAGCTTCACTCCCCCTTTTCCCGGAAGATCCTGATCAATCAGGATCATATCAGCGCGATTGCCGTTTCCCACCCAGGAAGTTGCCTTCACCGGATCCGAAAACGGAGTCACCTCCATCCCCCACTGCCGCAGAAAATCGGAAACAGCCTGCAGAGAAGACGGATGGGAATCCACCACAATCGCCGACAAACCCATGAGCAGGCGATTCTGAACAAACTCAGCAACCGACTGGTCGGGATTTCCCCTCGGAAGCGTGACCGTGAAAATCGATCCTCTTCCGGGCTGGCTCTCGACCCCCAGTCTGCCACCCATGATATCCACCAGACCCTTGGAAATCACAAGCCCCATCCCACTGCCGCCATACCGCCGCGTGGTCGAGGAGTCTTCCTGCATAAACGGGCTGAATAGATCGGCCATCCGCTCCGGCTTAATCCCGATTCCGGTATCGCGGATGGCGACATCCACGCTTCCCGGATCATCCGGATGCGGACCCATTACCACACACACATCGCCATGGCTCGTGAACTTCACCGCGTTCGCAATCAGATTGTTCAGGATCTGGCGCACCCGAGTGATATCACCCTGCATTGCAGGCTTAAACCCGGGCTCCACCCGATACGAAAGAACATTTCCGGAATCCTCCGCCTGACGCGCAAAGAGATCCAGTAAGCCAGATACGACCTGCTCAAGATCAAAGGTCTTGCTCTCCAGCTCAATCCGGTCGGCCTGAATCTTGGAAAAATCGAGAATGTCGTTGATCAGGTTCAACAAGGTCTCACCTGATGCCGAAACCGTGTGCACATACTCCTTCTGGGTATCCGTCAGACGGGTTTCTCCCAACAGGCTCGCCATCCCGAGGATGCCGTTCATTGGCGTGCGGATCTCGTGACTCATCGCCGCCAAAAATGCACTCTTGGCCTGACTGGCGCGTTCGGCCTCTCCAACGGCCTTCTGCAAAGCCAACTCGTAGTTATGGGTCTCGGTAAGATCCACAATCAATCCGATCACACCGGCGATGGATGCATCATGCGCACGGTACCGGGCACGGTGTACCATCAGATAGCGCCTTGAACCGCTTCCGTCCACAATCTCACGACTGACGGACAAATGCTCGTGCTCGCCTCCAACCAAACTCACATCCCCATCTCTTTGCTCGTCGAGAAACCCATTGGCTTCCTGAGGCAACCCTGGCACCGCATCACCGACGCTCTGACCGGCCCAAAACCGGGTGAATGCCGCATTGAACCCGATTACATTCCCAGCCGCATCCCGAAAGTAAACCGGTATCGGCAAGGCATCCAGCAAAGCCGTAAGAAACGCTCTTTCCGATGCGATGGAATGATGCAACAGCTCCTTCTTCCGCGACTGAAAAAGCAGGAATATGCCGCCCAAAACCAACATCACCTGAATGGCACCCCAAAGGACCGCCATTTGTAAGTGGGCAGCCGCCCAGTCGGCCCGCTCCACTGAATTATTCATGCGTCTCAGGACATACAACCCGCTTCCATGCACCACGTTTTCATCGACAGCTTCCTCCACACCAACCGACAGCTTGCGAAACAGCACCGGCAAGCCCGCTTCATCCAAAACACTCCCTTGGTCTTCGTCCCGTATTTGGCTCACCAAAGAGGGAAAAGTATCCAGCAAATCCGTTGAATTCCCGACCAGATAAGACTCCCTGCCACTGATCCCGATCTCCGAATCTGTCAAAGGCAGCTGAACCAGTTCAAGACCGTTGCGCTGAACCGACTCCATTAAACGGGTCGGATCGACATCGATCATCACGAAACCAATCGGCTCGCCGGGACTGTCCGGCATAAACCAGGGGCTTATTGGATATACCGCACTCGCGTGCCTTACATAGGACGGATCGTCTCCGCTCCTCAAAACCAGCGGCGAAACCCGCATCCCATCAAATGAGGGATCCTGCATCAGGTAACGGTCCTGTTCACTAATTCCGGATCCCTGCATGTTGTCGCTCCGTACGCGGACGGGTCCGATTTCGGTTCGGCGCACCACTACAAGCGGCACCCCATCTGCACGGATCAAACGGATCTGGCCATAGGATGGATTGCTCTCCACCATCGTTTGGAAAGCGAGCGTAACATTCTCAGTCACATGTTCAATGAGTTGCCTCTGCAACAGCGCTCCCACATGCCGGGCCATCAAGCGAAGATCCGACATCACGTGCGTCAGCCCAACATCATATCGGGCTGCCGACGCCTCGAGCAACAAAGTCTGGCGAAACACCCACGTGTCCCGGCTCTCCTCACGGTGGTACCGATAGGACCAATAGACCAGAACACCCCACAGCACCGAAAAACACATAAACAACACCATTGCAGGAGTCTTCACCCATGAAGAAGGGCGAAATCGATGCTGTAGGAAATACTTCACAAATCAAACCTTGGGGAAAACGGCGCAGCGGATTGCGACCGTGATAAGCGGTACTATCCTCTAATTATCGGTAAACCGCCCGTCTACCGTAGTTCAAATTTGAGTAAAAGTACCGTCAACCACCCCGCCGAATGGGTTTTACATTGTAAAAACACCTCCTGAGCACGCAATACGCCCGATATCTGCTCTATTCCGCAGGGGTTAAACGGACGACCGCTCCACCTCCCGATGCGAGTTTCACGACCAGCTTTCCGGTCGACTGAAGCTCCTGCTCATCCTTCAGCAAATCGGTGGCATCGGACCCGACATCCGGCCCATCCGCCCAGATTTCCGCATTCCACCCTCCCTCATCGAGAAACTGCAAAGGGATTTCGAGCTCACGAGCCTCACTGTTTGTAATCGCAGCGACGTACCATTCATTTCCGGAGCGTTTCGCGACAACCGCATATGAACCGATCGCTCCGGCAAGACCAATGGTTTCATCCCAGACCGTTGGTACCAACCGGAGGAAGTCCTCGCCAGCCTGCCCCTTGATGTGATCCGGATGCTCGCAAACCACTGTGATTGGACTTTCGAACACCACAAACAAGGCAAGTTGATGGGCACGTGTGCCCTGCACTTCGGTTGGGATCGGATCCGGCTGCTGCAAAGCGATCCGGAAATCACCCGGGTGCCGGTTAAGAAAACCTCCCGGCGTGTAGTCCATCTCACCGAGGAGTCCCCGGGTATACACCAGCGTGCAATTATGCTCTGGAGTCACCCGATCCGACCATTTGTTGTACTCATTACCCAAGACCCCTTCACGGGTCATCAGGTTCGGATAGGTTCTCCGGAATCCGGTCGGCTTGTAGGCTCCATGGAAATCCACCATCAGATTGAATATTGCAGCGGTTTTGATGATGCGGTGATACCACTCGACCATCCACTGATCCTCGCGGGCCATAAAGTCGATCTTGATCCCGGCGATGCCCCACTCCTTGAACTTCGCGAAAAGCTTCACAAAGTCAGTCCGCTCAACATCGGTCCAATAAAGCCACAACCAGAGCTTCACCCCTTTTTCAGCAGCATAGCGCCGGACCTCATCCATATCCACCGCGGGATTCACGCCCGAAACATCGGTTCCCGGCCGGTCAAACGCCCCATACCATTGCCAGTCGATCAGCTGATAGGGCCAACCCATATCAGCGGCAAAGCTGATATAGCGTTTGATGGTCTCGGTATCCATCTTGACCTCTCCACTCCACCAATGGTCCCATGCCACCATCCCCGGCTTGATCCACGACGTGTCTTCAATCGCACATGGCTCATTGAGGTTGAGAACGAGATCATTTGAGAGGAAATCGCCGGGTTCACGCCCGAACATGATTGCCCTCCATGGGGAGATCAGGTTGGTCTCAGCCACCACCGCGTTGATCTGATCCGGCCTCTTGGCAAGACAAGTGCGCACCATTGCCCCCTCCTTCACTTTGTCCGAGTCCTGACGAAGATACATGCCCGCATAATCCACAAGGGCCGCCTCAGTAATCGCGAGCATCCCATGGCGCCCCTCCACCACCATCGGCAACCCGACATACGCCGTATCGGAAATACTCCTGAGGGTCTGCTTCACAAAAGGTTCTTCCTGATGGGTTTCAAATCCCTTGTAGTCCACCACCCATGCTTGCGCGTCCTCCGGGAAAGCAAACCCGATGGATTCATCGGTCACATGAACCTTGTAGTCGCGTTGCTTCGGTATCCGGTACCGTATCGCCACCCCATCGTCATACGCCCGGACTACCAGATCGTAATAAACCACCTTGACGTTTGGCTCACGGCCCATTTCCACCATTCGGAAAAACGTCTCATTGCAGTGGTTCCGGATCTTACTCCGTCGGCCGGGAACAACCGGCTCCCACTCCTCATCTATCGTATGAGGATGCACCGACTCACACACCGTGTGGCGTCCCAGCACCACCCCATCACCCAACTCGACGCGAATCGGAGATTCCTTGATCGCGATTTCCCCATTTGCCTCCACCCTCCACATAAGATCCGGCACCATGATCACCTCAACCGCCACATTTCCAGAAGGCGACTTCACAGTGAAACTCTCAGCCGGAAGCAAACCGCCGGAGAACAGACAAACCATCGGAATCAGCAAATGAAGCAATCTCATGGGTATACTCTCGATAATAATCCTGAACGGGATGGGTCTACCATCAAACATGGATGGAAACCATTCCGTCTTTCAAAGTAGGCATATCCCTCCATCCGTCGACCAAAAAAGCGATTTGCCCCAGATGCGCCAGTTACAACACGTATTCAACCTGCGGACGCCTTCCAGCCCAGCTCATGCTCAAGCACAGCATAAGG
>JAQVLM010000497.1 GCA_028704125.1 Opitutales bacterium | reverse complement strand
GGGAAACACGGGATTCGACTTCATGAAGTTCCGGGTTCCCGCCTTTATTGTGAGCTGGTGCATTGTGTTGATCGGGTTCGGACACCTTATCTATAGCCACGATCACATCTTCGGGATTGACTTCGTGGGTGGAGACGAGCTCTCGGTGGAATTCAGCGAAAAGATTGCCATGAGCGACTTCCAGGCTATCGCCGAGGCAGAAAATGCTGGAGAGGTCAGTGCGGTTTACCAGACCCTCATCGGCGACAACAAATCGATCATCAAGATCCAGACCGAAGTAGGACAGGGAAACCGCTACTTTGATGCCCTTCATGCGGCATTCCCGGATGCGGGACTCAAACTGATCGGAGAAAACACGATCGGTGCTTCCGTGAGCAAGGACATCCAACGTCAGGCGGTTCTGTCTGTCTTGGTGGCACTGATGGGTATTTTGCTCTACGTGGCACTGCGTTTTGAGGTCGGCTATGGTGTGGGTGCGGTCATCTCGCTGGTTCACGACTTGTTCATGACCCTTGGGGTGTTCGTGTTTGTGGGAGGCCAGTTTACCGCTCCGATGATTGCAGCCGTTTTGATGGTGATCGGTTATTCGATCAACGACACCATCGTTATTTTCGACCGTATCCGTGAAGAGCTTGGATTGCGGCCGGGCATGAGCCTCTATGATGTCATCAAGGTCTCGATCAACGCCACTCTCGGCCGAAGCATCCTGACCAGTTTCACGACTTTCATATCCGCACTTGCGCTCTACATCTTTGGCGCGGGCGTTATCACCGATTTTGCCTTCATCTTCATGACCGGTATTATCACGGGAACGTTCTCCTCGATCTTCATTGCGAGTCCGATCTTCTATTGGTGGCACAAAGGCGACCGTAAGCATGTTGAGGACCGTGAGCTTTTGCCGAAGTATGAATGGCAGAGCAGTTCCAAAGCTGCGGACTGATCGCTGTTCCCTTTCCGCCCGACACATTTGTTAATCGTTGAATTGGACAGCTCAACCGGTATCCCAGGATGACCTGAATCGGGTCCAGCGCAGTCTGGGCTGTGGACATGTCACTGCAGCGCTCCTGTGCCAGCGTATCCTTGGCGACGAACGTCAAATGCGGAGATTTCTGGCTCCCCGTTTGTCCGGCATATCCGATCCATCCTCGATAAAGGGAATGGATGCGATGGTGTCCCGTGTTCTGTTGGCACGCAGGAGACGGGAGCGCATCCATGTTTTCGGGGACTACGATGTGGATGGAGTTTCCAGCACGGTTTTGATGGTGCAGGTGCTCTCTGAAATCGGGTGTTCGGTTTCCTATTCCATGCCCCGGAGAAACGATGAGGGCTATGGGCTCACGGTTTCGCATGTCGAAAAGGTGGTGAGTGAGCATCCGGTGGATGTTTGGATGGCGCTGGATTGCGGTTCAAACGCACATGCATCGGTCCGGTTTCTCCGCGAAAAAGGAGTGGATGTTCTGGTGATTGATCACCATCAGGTGCGGAATGGTCTTCCGGATGGGGTGTTGATGATCAATCCGCATGCGGATGGCTGCGAATCCCGCGGTCAGCTTGATTTGTGTGCCGGGGCTTTGGTGTTTAAACTGATCCAGGCATTGATGAACCGTATTCAGGACGACCCGAACGACCATTGGGAAGGATCCGCACTCAAGGATTATCTGGATCTTGTCGCGTTAGCGTGTGTCACGGATTTGGTTCCGCTGATGAATGAGAACCGTGTGCTGGTCCATTTTGGACTTCAGCGGTTGAGCCGGAGCAAGCGTCCGGGGATACAGGCATTAATGGATGTCTCGGGGATTGACTACGGACAAAGCCTCGATGCGAGCGACATCAGCTACAAACTGGGTCCGCGTATCAATGCCGGAGGACGCCTCAACGACGCAATGCTTCCGGTTCGCCTGCTCTTGTCGCAGGACTTCAATTCGTGCGTGAAAGATGCCTGCGAACTCGAGGGCATGAATCAGGAACGCCAGTTTATCGAACGCTGCGTTTACGCAGCTGCGGTTCAAAGCATCGAGAAAAACGGGTTGAGCAGCCGGCATGGGTTGGTGCTGTATGATCCGGAGTGGCATACCGGCGTGGTGGGTATCGTATCCAATCGCTTGGTTCGGCAGTTCAACTGTCCGGTGATCGTCCTCGGAAACGAAGGTTCCATCGCGAAAGGATCCTGCAGGGGAGTGGATGGATTGGACATGGTTGGAATCCTGGATCAGTGCTCGGAATACCTGATCGAGTGGGGCGGTCATCCGATGGCCGCCGGGCTTTCCCTGCAACCGTCAGATGTTCCGGCTTTTTCCGACCGCTTTGACGCGTTGGTGGCAAGCGCGAAACCGGTGGATTCCGGCTTTCCCCAGCGCGAAAATGGGACAAAGGTGGATTTGTGGGTGACCCGGGACCAGATCAACCGTGATCTGACCGACGAGATCCGCCGATTTGGTCCATTTGGAATCTGCAATCCCGAGCCAATCCTCGGGTTGAAGGATGTTCCGGTCGCCCGCTCACCGGTACGGTTCGGGTCCGACCACTACAAGTTTTGGGTTGGGCTGGACCGGCATGAATACGATCTGATTTGCCTTTCGTGGAATGGGGCTTCCAACATGCCATCCGCCGGTCGGAGCGTGGATATCCTGTTTCGCTTGAAATGGCATGAGTGGCGGGGCAAAGGATACCCGGAAGCCACGATCGTGGATTGGCGCTACAGCGCGGAATGACAGGATTGGAAACCCCACCTGTTGCTGTGACTGCGGATGACCGCGTGTCTTGACTGAATCCCCCATCTCTCTGCCCATCGGGAAGCCGACCATCCGTGT
>JAQVLM010000496.1 GCA_028704125.1 Opitutales bacterium | reverse complement strand
CTTATGGCCACCGCTAAAAAACGCTTCGACGACGATCCCTCCGCCAAAAGTGAACGCAAGGCATTCGCCGGTTTCAAACGCCACCACCGGGACTGGCTCCATCCCTTCAGCCTGTTCATGGCTCTCAAAGAACTCCACCTCGGTATGCCATGGTATGGATGGGCAGACCCATGGAAGGACTGGAAAAGCGTCGCCTCCATGGCGATCCCGGACGACATCGCCGCCGCTGCCGACACCCATGCCTTTCTTCAGTTCATCTTCTTCCAGCAATGGGACAAACTGAAACAGCGCGCCCACAAAAAGGGAATCACCATGATCGGGGATATTCCCATTTTCGTCGCCTACGACAGCGCCGACTGCTGGCAGGACCCGGAGCTCTTCACGCTCGACAGCCAAGGGCTGCTGCTCCACGGAGCCGGAGTTCCGCCGGACTATTTTTCGAAGACCGGGCAGCGCTGGGGCAATCCACTCTACCGCTGGGAAGTCCATCAGGACACCGGCTTTGATTGGTGGATGCGCCGGCTCACCCGCACCTTTGAGCTTACCGATATCCTCCGCATCGACCATTTCCGCGCCTTCGACTCCTACTGGTGCATCGATGGCATGGCGGAAACCGCCGAACAGGGGGTTTGGCTTCGGGCACCCGGCCATGCGTTTTTCAATGCAGTCCGCCAAAACCTGCCTGAGGCACGCTTCATCGCGGAGGATCTCGGATACATCACCCGCGATGTGGTGGAGCTGCGCAAATCCACCGGGCTACCGGGCATGAAAATCCTTCAGTTCGCCTTTGGCCACGATGAGGAAAACGCCCACCTGCCGCATGGATTCGAGCCAAACTCCGTTGTCTACACCGGCACCCACGACAACGACACCACGCTCGGTTGGCTCAACAAACTCGAAGACAATAACCTCACCAACGTAACCGAATATTTCGGACTCTCCGGCACCGATTCCGCATGGCCCATCATCCGTTCGGCCTTTGCCTCCCCCTCCCGATTGGCGGTCATACCGCTTCAGGATCTGATGGACCTCGGGTCCCGAGCGCGCATGAATATCCCCGGCACACCATCCGGTAACTGGCGCTGGCGCTATACACCGGACCAACTCGATGAACTCGAGGCGAACGAGCAGGAGCGCCTGCTGCTATGGCACACCATCTTTGACCGCAAACCCCTCATGAGCCCCGTATCAACATCATGAGCAACCCTCCCGCAAACCCGCACTCATCCGCCCACGTCAACTGGATCCACATCTGGAACATGAGCTTCGGATTCTTCGGAATCCAGTTCGGATGGGGCCTCCAGATGGCCAACATGAGCGCCATCTACCAGTATCTCGGAGCCGATGAAAGCGCGATTCCCCTTCTCTGGCTGGCAGCACCGCTCACCGGACTGATTATCCAGCCGATTGTCGGATATTTCAGCGACCGCACATGGTGCCGGCTCGGGCGTCGGCGTCCCTACTTCCTGGTGGGTGCCATCTTCGCGAGTCTCGCTTTGGTGGCGATGCCCAACTCCTCCACCCTTTGGATGGCCGCCGGGCTGCTCTGGATACTCGATGCCTCGGTCAATATCACCATGGAGCCCTTCCGCGCCTTCGTCGGCGACCTGCTGCCCCCGGAACAGCGCAAGAGCGGATTCGCCATGCAGAGCCTGCTCATCGGAGCCGGAGCCGTCCTGTCCTCGGCCATGCCATGGATGCTCACCAACTGGTTCGGAGTGACCAACGAAGGCGAAGGCATTCCGTGGTCCGTCCACCTCTCGTTCTACATGGGAGCCGTGCTTTTCCTGTCCGCCGTTCTCTACACCATCTTCACGACCAAGGAGCACCCACCCGCCGACATGGCAGCCTTTGAAGCCATGAAAAAGCAGTCGACCGGGCCGGGTGCGGTCTTCCGCGAGATCATCCACGGTATACGCTCCATGCCATCCACGATGCGCAAACTCGCCTGGGTTCAGTTCTTCACATGGATGGCCCTCTTTTGCCTCTGGATCTATTTTGTGCCGGCAATCGCCCACACCATTTTCAACGGCATACCCGGCACACCCGAATACCAGCAAGGTGCCGAATGGGGCGGAGTCTGCTTCTCGATCTACAACGGTGTGGCATTTGTCGCCTCCTTCGGACTGCTCGCACTCGTACGGCACTTCAGTGCCAAACGCATCCACACCGTCGCCCTCATTATTGGAGCGATTGGATTTTTCTCTGTGCCCTTCGCACAGTCCGCCCAAACCCTCATCCCAGGCATGGTGGCCATCGGCCTCGCCTGGGCCAGTATCCTCTCCATGCCCTACGCCATGCTCGCAAACGGAATCCCCCCCGAAAAAATGGGCTTCTACATGGGCGTCTTCAACTTCTTCCTGGTGCTCCCGCAAATCCTTGCCGCACTCGTCCTCGGCCCCATCATGGCCCACTGGCTCGACAACAACGCCATGAATGCCATCCTCATCGGCGGAATTTGCCTCGTGATTGCCGCCATCGCCCTCCGCCGGGTCCCCGATGCCGCCTGACCCCGCAATCAAAGCTTGCACCCACTCGTCAACACCATCAGATTGATCCTCTTTCGTTCTTTCTCAGGCATCTTGCAGTTGTAAAACTCCCGGGCGCTTCTCTTTCATAAACAGGAGCCGCCATCGGGCCCTTCCCTCCCATCTTCCCAAATTCGTGCACAACGCGAGCGGGATGTGTGGAGCGCAAGAAGGGACCAAGGGAGTGTATTCACATACTCGACCGCCGGGCCATTCGATGCGCTGCTACGCATGCAGCCGCGACGATGGCGGATCCACCGGTTTGGCACTTCTCCTTCACAAG
>JAQVLM010000495.1 GCA_028704125.1 Opitutales bacterium | reverse complement strand
CATAACGCGGGGGCCACATCAACACGGCATTTACCATCCACCCGATCGAGGAAGCGATCCACCGTCTTCCGAATACCCCTGTAGATTGCGCTTCCCGATGCCAGAAGAAGCGGTTGAACCCCAATCCATCGCGACCCCCTCACCGTGAGCATTTCGAGACAATCGGACAACAACAATCCGGGGCATCCCCCAAGCGCATCAGGATCGATCCCGTTACTATGGGCGTTGGAAGCAGCCCAGACCGGAATCCCAAGCGTACCTTCGAGATCCGAAGCAAGCCGCCGCAACCCCAACACCACCTCTGGCCGGAGCGAGCCGTTGTCGACCAACACGACCGCATCCGGAAATTTCACCGGTTCATTCATGATTTATTCTTATCGATGCCATTAACCCGATCAAATCGAAACATGGAATTACCTGCCTGCCTCCATTGCCCGACCGGACTCACAAATCCCACACCAACGCCATCCAACATGTTTCTCTAAGCATACGGAACGCGCATCAAGCGCCTAAGTCCCAGTTCCACATACGGGATTGCCATGCCATGGATTCCTCCAATATATAAAAAAACGCAGGCTTTCTCATTCGTATGAACGCATCTCTCCTTCAGACCATCTCATCCGCAATTGATCACCGACTGTCCCGACATTTCGTTGCGAAAACGGTATTCATCAGCATGGCATTCGCCCTGTTTTTCCAAGTCCCATCGTTCAACGAAATTCCGGATTCCAGACCTTTCCAAGGCATTATCGAGATCGGGCAGTCGCTGTTCAGTCAAATGGACTACGATACGGAAAGCCACATCGCAAAAAAGACACTGAGACCGCTCTGGCCTCTCATATCCCGGACGCTCCACCTATCCAACGCCTGGGTTCTTTATGGCCTGTTTTGCGTCCTCAACGCCATCCTGCTCGGACAAATCGCTGTATTCTTCCTTCGGGAGACGGGACGCAGCACCGTCAGCCTGCTCCTGACCCTTGGACTTGCGAACACCTATTTTGGATTTGCCGGATTCATCGATGTTCAAGGCTGGGGGGATATACTTCCGTTTGTGTTGATCATGGCAGCGATGGGATCCGCTAAGCCCTTCGTTATTGGAATATGCGTTTTCCTTTCATCACTTGGGGACGAACGCTCCCTCCTTTCGATCCCTTTTCTGTTCTTCTGGTATTGGCACAAGCACAGTGGATGTGCTCTTGAATTCAAAACCATTCCCATTCGTCCACTTGTCCTTAAAGCAACAGCCCTCACCCTTGGAGCCGTTGGGTGGGGCATCGTACGATGGAGTATGGTTCACGTTTTCGGATTCTCCGTTCCGACCGGTGGGGTTGGCCCCGGTGTCATCTTTTGTCACGAAACCTCCTATATGTATCCCGGCTTCTGGTCCGCATTCGAATCCTACTGGCTTGCGGTTTTCGCATATATTCCGATCCTCTTCTTCTCGCAACGCAAACTTGCATCCGTTCTGGTATTGATCTACTTGTGCCTCTTCACCACAAGCTGCTATTTTGTGTTGGATATCTCCCGGTCACTGAGTTACGGATTCCCGATTGTCTTGCTGGCCTTGGCCTATTTCTCCTCTCCCCGGAAACATTCGGATGAAAATCAAACCCTATTGGGATGTCTGGCGATCGTGAATATCTTCATTCCAACAGCAAGAATCCACGGAGTGATGCGCATCGCCTCCCCTGTCTTCATCCAGATCCTCAAGTTGATCCGCTCCCTTGTCCTATAAAGAATGAACGAATCAATAGCTGGCACTAACACAGACCCTTCTCAGACAATTTCAGTAGGCACACAAAACGAACGGATCCCATTCATCGATGCAGTTCGATCCTTCGCTTTGGGGGGCATCATTGTGGTGCATTTCGTGGATCAGTTCAACCAGCTTCCGGCTCATGAACAAAATTTGACCCGTTCTCTTTTGCTCGATGGATGGATCCACAGACTGTCCGGTTTATTCCTCTATGGAAAAATGTATCTCCTATTCTCCTGCCTCTTTGGCGTATCATTCTGGATAACCCGAGAAAAGGCACTAAACAAAAGTATAAACTTCACGCTCTGGTTCTGGTGCAGAACCTTGGTTCTATTCGGGTTGGGAATGGCACACCAAAGCTATTATCCGGATGACTTTCTGGTTGATTATGCTCTCCTTAGCCCAGTGCTTATCCTGACAGCCCGACTGGCTGACAGATACGTTTTATTGTTGGCCTGCATCCTACTCCTGCATCCAATTGAGATTATTGATCTGTTTGATCAATACACAAAGCAAACATCCGTTCATCAGAATGAAAGTCTCCTTGATGCAATACAGGACACACATTCTGCCGCTCCCGTTTCCGCATCTTTTTCCATACGGAGTGGGGTTTCTATCGTTCTGAAATGGCTTGCAGGAAAGGGAAGTCAAACGGCAGGCCTCTTTCTCGTCGGGATGATCATGGCCCGTCATCGTGCCCTTCAAAGCAATCATACAATTCGGTGGGTGCTATGCCTGACGGGCTGCACCATGTTGTCGATTCTTCTCTATTTAACCCGCCTTCGTTTCTATCAGTCTTCGCTCGATCCGGCTATTGGCGGCAGAATCGACACCATACTGAATTTTCATTTTTCCATTTTCATGGCGACCTCGATCCTCTCCGTCCTGAGGCTTCTGTGGATTCATTCCAAAACAGCAGCCACAGTCATGACTCTATCAAACGTATTCGGCCGGATGAGTCTTACTCATTACCTCTCTCACACTCTCATCGGCATGTTCATCTTCGGAACAATCGGACTTGGGCTTGCCGGAAAGATGGGATGCGGGAGCAGTGCATTGA
>JAQVLM010000494.1 GCA_028704125.1 Opitutales bacterium | reverse complement strand
CTTCACGTACCACCAAAAAAACAGAGTGGAGGAGTAACCTTTCCTTTCGATTTCAGTCCTCCCGATGGAAGTACCTAACGTGGCAAGTTAAGACGCAAAGACAAAACAAACCCGAAATACAAATCCAAATGGTGGAGCCGAGGAGGATCGAACTCCCGACCTCTTGAATGCCATTCAAGCGCTCTTCCAACTGAGCTACGGCCCCTTATCCCATTGTTCCATCCCTGAAATGAACTGGATGAAAATGAAAGTCGCTGTTTGTAGGGGCGGAATAGTCGGTTGTCAATACATCAAGTCACACTGGAACAAGTTTTGCCGGATCATGGGAGACGCCGATCAAAATTCCTGAATACGGACCTAAGTAATACTCAGTATTTGACCGAACAACCGTAAGCCTGAGTGGTATGAACGGCCACCGGACGGCCTTCACGATGCGCATCATAGGCCGCTACCAGATAATTCTCGGCCTTTTCAATATCTTCCACTCTGGCCGAACTGATACTGTCGATAGCCCCTTGATACAAAAGGACGCCCTCTGGATCGATCAGGAACATATGGGGTGTGGCTTTTGCGCCGAACAAACGCCCGATCTGCCCATCCTCATCCAGTATCATAGCGGTCGATGCAGCTCCAACCGATGCCGCCTTTTCCAAAGTTTCAGCCGGCGACATATGTCCCTGCTTTCCCTGTGCTCCAGAATTTATCGACAGCCAAATCACGCCCGCTTCGGTCAACTGCTTCTGAAGCCCTTGCATCGCCCCGGACTTGTAATACTTCTTCACAAATGGGCACCCGTGATTGTACCATTCCAGAACCACGTATTTTCCCCGGAAGTCGCTCAGTTTGTGAGCCTTGCCGTGGGCATCGGTTCCTTGAAACTCGGGAGCAGGTTCCCCACTTGCAACGGAAGCAGTTGCATAAAGGGGGAGGATGAGCATCGTAAGTCCAACAAGCAGCGTTTTCATCATATTGTGACAATCAGGTTTGAACGGAATCCTATACGCCATACAACGAAAACGGACGCTTCACGATTTCAATCAACATGGAAAAGACGAACCAAACGGAAACAGCAACGCCTCAGGCTTTCTGGGATCTGCTGCGTACCGAAGCGGAGGCTTCGATTCAAAGGGAACCGGTGTTGCGCACCTGGCTGCATGCCCGGCTTCTGCGCTACAGCTCTCTTGAGGAAGCGGTCGCGTGCAACCTGGCCGAAAAGCTGAATTTCCTCCGCGACAGGGAGTCCTACTTGCACGATGTTTTCCTGGAAACCCTGCATGCGCATCCCGATATCATGGAATGCATCCGGGCGGACATCATTGCAAACTATGAACGGGATCCCGCCTGCAGGAACCATTTCAATCCATTGCTCAACTACAAAGGATTCAAAGCCATAACCGGACACCGCATTGCCCATCAGATCTGGCTTTCCGGGCAGGAGGAGCTCGCGTTGCACCTCCAAAGCCTTGTTTCGGAATACTACGGTGTGGACATTCATCCGGCCGCCCGTTTTGGACAAGGCATTCTGCTGGACCATGCGACCGGTTTCGTGGCAGGGGAAACCTCGCAGGTCGGGAATGACGTTTCGATCTTCCAGGGAGTCACGCTCGGTGGCACAGGGAAAGAGTGTGGAGACCGTCATCCCAAGGTCGAATTCGGAGTCCTCATTGGAGCCGGAGCCAAAATTCTCGGGAATATCCGCATCGGAGAATGTGCCAAAATTGGTGCGAACAGCGTGGTGCTCGACGATATTCCGGCTCACGCGACCGTAGTCGGTGTTCCGGGCCGGGTCATCGGAATGAACACCGAATCCATCCCCTCGCATGGAATGGACCACCGGGTTTGCTGATACCTGGGCTGATAATCACAATCAAGCCGGGACCAAAAGACGGCAACCCGGATCGGCCGGGTTGCGCTTATCCTTGCCATCGGGAGACAAACAAAGCCCTCAGAAACCGCGGCGCTTTACCTTCTCAAAGTCGGAACGGGCCATCATCTTGACAAGGTCATCGAAGCGTGTCCTGGGCTCCCATCCAAGTTCTTTCTTCGCGCGGCTGTAGTCTCCGATCAGCAGATCAACCTCGGTTGGCCGGTAGTATTGCGGGCTGACCCTGACCCTGACCTTTCCGGTCTGCGGATCCACACCGGTCTCCGATGCACCTTCGCCTTTGAACTCGAGAGGAATCCCGATTTCGCGGAATGCCAAATCAACAAACTCACGCACTGTGTGGGTTTCGTTTGTCGCCAGCACGTAGTCGCGTGGGGTATCCTGTTGTAGCATCGCCCACATCCCCTCGGTATACTCCGGCGCATAACCCCAGTCGCGTTTGGCGTTGAGATTGCCCAACACGAGTTCCTCCTGGAGTCCATGTGCAATCCGCGCGGCCGCACGGGTGATCTTGCGGGTTACAAAGGTTTCGCCCCTACGCGGAGATTCATGATTGAACAGGATGCCATTGACCGCGTAGAGCCCATATGCCTCGCGGTAATTCACGATGATCCAGTATCCATAGAGCTTGGCCACGCCATAAGGCGATCTGGGATAAAACGGAGTCTCCTCATTTTGGGGAACTGACTGCACCTTCCCAAAAAGCTCACTGGTCGAGGCCTGATAAAACCGGGTTTTCTCCTTCAGCCCCACTTCCTTGATCGCATCCAGAAAACGCAAGGTCCCCACCCCGTCGACCTCAGCGGTGTATTCCGGCACCTCGAAAGACACCTTTACGTGACTCTGGGCGGCGAGATTGTAGATCTCATCTGGAGCAAGCTTTTCAAGCAATCGGTTGAGGTTACTGGAATCCGTCAAGTCACCATAATGCAGAAAAAACCGC
>JAQVLM010000050.1 GCA_028704125.1 Opitutales bacterium | reverse complement strand
GCATCCTTGCGGAACTTGATGCCTGTGGTCAGCGCCTGCTCGGCTTGTCCAAGTGCAATGAGTATGGCCTGGAAACGTTCCGTTCCTCCAAACCGGCAATAGTCAAAGACGGCGGAATCGATGTGGCGCAGAGAAGTGTTGAAACGTGCCGGGGCCTTGTCTCCACATCCTCGCCGAAAGCGTTCGATCCAAGGGTCAGCTTCGTGAAGAAGACTGGTAAATTCGCGAGCTTCGACATCGAAGCGACCAAGTGGGGTTGCAAGGAACGCCAAACCGTTTCGTTGCAGAAAACCATGGCGGGTGAAACTCCGTATTCCACGATCTACCCCATAGTTGGCTATGGCTTTGGCGAAATCCACATTCGTCCGGGATTGATTGCCTGACCATTCAGCACGCCCTTCACCAAACAGTTGCTGCATCTCGGGCAGTTTGAGGGACTTTTTCCAGAGTGGTAACCATAGTTCTCCGCGAGCGGTGTTACTGTCCTTGGATTCGACCGAATCTCCATCGTAAGCAGTCGGAACGACGGTAAATGGAAATGCAGCTTTGCCGAACTGGGCGTTTCGGCATCGGCGGGATACTGCCCCGGCAAGCAAGATAGCACCTTCCAACAACAAGATGTAGTCCCATGGGTTAATGATAGAACTTCCCTCAAACCCTTGCGTTGCGTTTGGTCCTCCAATGTTTCCCGGTGAGAATTGGCCCATGGCAGATGAGTGGAGTGTAGCATTCCCTTCAGCGAAGAGCGCGGATTCGAGCCACCCTCTGGAGGATGGGTTTTCAAATACGAGAAGGAAATTGGCGAAGAAATTGGCCGAAAACTCCATGCGACCATCCACGCCACCTGAACCGAGTGCGGGAGCAACTGAGAATCCATCTTCTCCTACTTGCATACAGGTATCAAACCACCCCAATGAGGCATCGGGAAATTCGGTCCGGATCTGGTAGACTATGATCTCTTTGAGCTCCTTAACGCGGCTGGAAAAGACCTTGAGCTGACCAAGTTCTTCTTCAGTTGCAGTTTTCGATTTTTTCTTTTTCTCAAGCCCCTTGGCTTCTAGTCGACTCCGAGCGAACTCCTGAAGAATGATCATTTCATCAATCTTCGAAATGGTATCCCGAAGGTTCTTGAAGCGTTCGTGAGATGATTTACGGATGGAATCAATCGTTGAAAAACTGGAGCCGCTTTCAGTAAGAAACCCGCCATCCCCATTCCATGGCGAGAAGTTAGGGCTGGGGGAATAGCTATCGTTAAAGAATGAAATCATAGCTTCGCGGCTTAGATTCGTTTCGACGACCAGTGTTCCTCCTTTCCAAGCTGCTCTGCAATCCGCATCCGCCTGTTCGGAAAGGATGCGAAACACTCCAAGTGCTTTCAGATAGCCCATGAGGGGTTCGGGTGTGCACCCGTGTAGGACGATCAGGTGTCGATCACCCGTGATTTCATTGGTCCTGTAGGAGGTTGCATTTTCCGCTACGTGCGATTGAGGCAGGTCGGAATGAGCGCTCTCACCATGGATGACGACTAACTCAGCCATCCCTTCCTGCGCATCCAGGATCTCATCGAAGGAAAGTTCTTTCCAGCGACGGATCTGTTCCTGCCGACTGCCTGTCCAGCTGGTCAGGTTCCAGTCGATTGCATCGAATTCATTTGGGTTGTTGTTCATCGCTGGTGGGGTGTTCCTGGGATTGTTCGAACAGGAGTTGATCGATGTCGGCGAGATCCTGCGGTCGGCCAGCCAAACGTTTCATCTCGATAAGGGTATCAAGCGTAACGTAGCGGATGGGTATGCCTTGAAACGGCTTTGTCGGTGCTTTGTCGTATTCTTCATCAAACGGAAAGGGAGAGGTAACAAAGATATCAACTGGAGTTTGTGGGTGAGTATCCGAGTAAAACTGCAATACCTTCATTTGTTTTGATTCCGCGAAATAGGACCGCGTTCGCTCGTGCGCAAACTGTTCGGGTCGAATGGGAACGATGGGGTGATATCCGATGCTCAGCAAAGCGTTCCATGCCGCGATGATATTCTCGGGAATAAGTTCGACAACAAGGTCGACGTCGCGGGTGAATCGAAGATATCCGTGTGCATTGACTGCTAAACCACCTGCGATCAGAAATCTGACCTTGGCGTTTCTCAGAGCCTTAATAATCGTCGCAAAAGAATCGGTCTTCATGTTTCGTTATATCTGAAGTTTGCTTGCTCGGGCGTCCGCGCAGCGGAGGAGGGTTTCAAGGTAAGCCAAGGCGAAGGGACCCATTTCGTCCCGAAGAAAGAGACACCGTTCGGACCAGGAGGGCTGCCCTTCGAATGGCCATTCCTCCGAAAGCCCAAGCTCCATCGGTTCGAGTGAAAGGGATACTGACTCAGCAAAGTTCCCGTCCCCGAGGTCGCATGTCGGCAGGGTGTCACCATCCCAGACACCCCTCGCGAAACGTCGCGAAGTTGGGTGTAATCTGGTCTGCTCAGGAATCACCTCGTTAGGTAGGGATCGAATCGATAGTCGAACTTTTCCATGATGCGCCGCGATCAGGTATGCAGCGAGGTCTCTGGATTTGCATTCGGTGAGTGGAAAACCGGAAGCCGGGTGAAGGACTGCCAATGCCGAGGCGAGTTCGTGGCGGAAGTGTCTTCTGTGTGATTCATCGGGACGACTGATGCCAGGGGTTTGAATCCAGGCGTTGGGTTCTTTGGAGGGAGCTTTTGCCACAAGGGCGCAAGCGGGGATCCATTTTTGCTCAATTGCTCGCGCAAGTTGACCCGGGTCAACCTTTGCTTGAAAAGCCAGATGTGCCTTACCCCAATCGTGCCAACGTGCGCTGATTTCGAGAATGAATTGCAGCGACTCCTGACATCCAGAGTTGATGTGTTCCAAGATGGTTTCAGATCTGGCGATGATGGATTTCAAAACGCTGCAAACCAGGGAAGTGTGCTGGGCTATCGTTTGCCATTGGTCTTGCTCTGATAACGAATCCGCCCCATACGCCTCTAAAGGAGAATGACGGAGCTCCATTGGAATTGCTTCGGCGTGAACCTCGGTTTTTGGATTACCAGTCCATCCCTGCCTTGGGTCGTATCCACCCTGGGCAACATGCAGCAGGTAAGTCTGGCCTGGATAAATTTTGTCTTTGGTTACTTTCTGCCACACGCGGTCCAAATAGTTCCAACGCCAGGCATGGCCCTGCTTCTCGACAAAGTCCTTGAAGCTGAAATTTTCTTTCCCGGCGAAACCTACAGAGCAGAGCTCATTGTGTGTGGGAGCGTTTTGATTCATGGGGTCGCTGCCTGGATCTCTATCGGGACCTCCAGCCCAGTTCCTCCAATACACTTGAACGTGACTGTGGGAAACGTCGCGAATGAAACGATCCACATCGATATCGCCTCCAGCAAGATCTGGAGTAGTGTCGAATAACTCGATTAGGTCCTTCCTCCGTACAACACTTCGGAATCTGGGTTGGTCGGCATCGGGAGACTCGATAGACTCAAGTTGCTCAATGGATACGTTCGTCAATTTTTCCAAGCGAGAAGCTGCCTCCCGAATATGATCGGACTCGTAGGGTAAGGCTTCCTTGTCGGGGTCGATGTTGAACCAATAAACCTTTGCGTCGGAATAGTTTGGATTTCCTTCTTGGGTAAGCCATCGGTTGCAGCGGCCAAAACGTTGAACCAGTGAAGACCACGGCGCCAGCTCGGTGAAGAGCGTATGGGCCGAAAGGTCAACACCTGCCTCGATGACCTGAGTGCTGATGACGATCTGCCCAGGTTCTGCATTGCAGATTGATTGCAGAACCCGTTGTCTATCCTTGGGGCGAAACTGGGAATGGAGGAGAATGGGTGGCAGCGATCCTTTGGGAATCGCTTTCTCAAGGTCATTGAATAGAACTCTAGCTCTTCTCACCGTGTTCACAACGACCAAATTGAGCCCGAGGCGGGTGGAATTTTCCACGATGAAACGAGCCATACCTGCAGTCTCTGAGTTGCCAGCACTAACTGAAGCTTTTTGAAGGTGCTTCGGTGCACTGCGAAGACCCTGGATGCGTCCGGCGTCATGTTTCTCCCTCTCCAGCAAACGCAGCGGGGCAGCGGTTAGCAGTTTCTCAGGGCAGTCGACCGTTTGTAACCATTGCGGTCTGATGGTTGCACTCATCCACCAGCTTGCGCACTGCTGACTGCCCAAGGCTGGACTGGTTCTGAACCCCTCCATTTGTGTGGTACAGGCTAATCCAGCGCCCATCAACTGCACTTCGTCCATGACCCATAGGGCGTCATTGTTGAGGAGGGCGAAGTGCATGGGCCATCGGTAGCGGGACATGCCGTAGCCGCGGTTGAGGGCTCGGGAGAGTAGCATGTCCTGGGTGCCGATGAGGATGCAGGGTTTCTCGGGGTAAAGGTCCCAGTCACGTTTTGTTTCGGATAGGTCTTCGCCTCCCATAAGGATGACGGGGGAAGCTGCTTCTCGGTGGTGGATTTCAAAAGGCAGATTTGAGATCTCAGATTTGGAAAGGTCGGCGCTGCCGCAAAGCCAAAGTAGGTTTTGCAGAGCGGGCTCGGATAAGCGAATATTGCCAGAAAGAGCAGCAGCACGAAGTTCGCGTATCCATGATTCCGTTTCCGAAACGGTTTGCTCAACCAGTGTGCGCATGGGGAGGCAATAGACAAGGCGTCGGGGCCATGGTGTGTCTAAGGTCACAGTTTGTGATCTTAAACTATTCCAAAGCCAGGCCATGACGACCCCAATGGTTTTGCCCAATCCGGTCGGGATGTCGATGAGACGGGAGGAGCATGAGGTACCCTGACTCAGCCAATTGAGAGTCGCTTCATCCGGATTGTGCAAATCACAGTTGGCCTCCGGTGGTGGTTCACCACACGCCAACCGGCATTGCCAGAGGTAGGGGGTCTTGCCGCCGGTGGCGGCATGGAAGAGATCAAGAAATGTCATGACAGATCAGATAAGTGGAGGGGTGAGTAGTAGGAGTCCTTGAGGTGGGACGGGTGTATACAGGTTATGGTTATCGGCGGAGCGGGTGGATTGTTTAGTAAAAAATGTGTGATGCTGGGGCTTTGAGTTATTTGAGGGATTTGTCCGCAGATGGCGCAGATTTTCGCAGATTATCATGGGAGAGGATGACGTGTTTGTGTTGGAGAGGGTTGGCGATGGAAGAATGGGATATGGGAGATTTAGCCACTTTCAAGCCATAGGCGACACTCAAGCGATAGCGCGAAGCAAAGGGTACATAGAACACAGAGAGAGGAAGGTTGAGTTGCTGGTTTGAGGTCGCAATTTGCGACCTCATGCGAATCCTCCCTTTAGGTGTTTGAGGGTGTGAGCGGTGAGGGTTTGCATTTGGCGGATGGCGATGGTGTTGAGGCGCTGTAGGCGTTCGGACTGGGGCAGGTTCATGTGGATGAGTTCGGCGTTCATGTTCTCAAGGTTGGCGAGGACGAGGAGTTGTTCGAGGCTGGCGTGGTCGCGCATGTTGCCGTCCTTGTCGGGGTTGGCCTCGCGCCACTGGGAGGCGGTCACGCCAAAGAGGGCGACGTTGAGGAGGTCGGCTTCAGTGGCATAGGTGATCGAGGCTTGCTTTGGGGTGATTTCCGCCGGGATGAGGTGTTCCTGAATGGCGTCGGTGTGGATGCGGGAGTTGATTTTTGCGAGGGTGCGGTTGAGGTCCCAAGCAAGGGAGAGGCGGCGGTTCTCGTCGTCTTTGAGGCGTTGGAACTCTTTAATAAGATAAATTTTGAACTCGGGACTGATCCACATTCCGAACTCAAAGGCGATATCACGGTGGGCGTAGGTGCCTCCGTAGCGACCGGCTTTCGCTTGAAGGCCAATTGCGTTGGTTTTCTCTACCCATTCTTTGACGCTGAGTTTGTAGCTGTTGAGACCGGCCTGACTTTTTATTGTGGCGAATTCGCCGGAATTAAAATGCGGATTGTGGACGGTTTCCCAGATTCCAAGAAACTCCACGGTGTTGCGGTTGCGAAGCCAATCGGAGATGAAAAAGTCTCCATCCTTGGCTTTGAGCATATCAGTGAGTGAGACATAATCCTCATCTTCAAACTGAACGATGGCGATCTCAGTGCCTTTTACGTTGATCTTGGCGAGGGTGGTTTTCTTTTTCACGCGATGGAGATCGTTGATGGATTAGTTTACGCAGGTCTACTCGTTAGCCGGGAATCCTAAGGAAAACCTTTCTGTGGCGGCGCGGAAGAGGTCAGGAAAGGTCATGGCAGGTCAGAAAACGTGAGGGGTGGGTCGTAGGAATTTCCTGCGGTGGGACGGGTGTATACAGGTTTTGGTTATCGGCGGAGCGGGTGGATTGTTTAGTAAAAAATGTGTGATGCTGGGGCTTTGAGTTATTTGAGGGATTTGTCCGCAGATGGCGCAGATTTTCGCAGATTATCATGGGAGAGGATGACGTGTTTGTGTTGGAGAGGGTTGGCGATGGAAGAATGGGATATGGGAGATTTAGCCACTTTCGAGCCATAGGCGACACTCAAGCGATAGCGCGAAGCAAAGGGCACATAGAACACAGAGAATGAGACTCTAAATCCATTATTCGTAGAACTTTGTGGAGTTTGTGATCTGTGTGGCTAAAGGATTTTCTTCTTCATGCGGGTGATCGTATGTCTGGGCGAGCTTGGCCGCGATGGATGCGAGTTTATGGCGGAGCTCGGGTGGTTCGAGGGCTTCGGCATGCTCTCCCCATGAGAGGATTTTTGCCTGAACATCCATGAGGTGGTTGAGCGAGAAGCGGGCGATCAGGCCGCCATCGGGCAATTCCTCGATGCTCTGGGTGGGATGCCATGGTTTCTCGCGCAGGTAGGGGGCCGCTTCGGCGTCGAAACGGACCGCTACTTCGAATACTTCGTCTCCCGACCATAGCCCGAGCGCATGGTGCAGGCGCTGGTCGAGGTCGATACCATCGGGGGGAACAAACTTGGGACGACCGGAGGGCGTCTCGACCGACTGGATGCGCAACAGCACAAAGGTGCGGAGTTCGTTGACCTTTGGATCCCAGGCGACGAGGCTCCAGGTGGAGTCCCGGCAGGCCAGGCGGAGCGGCCAGATCTCGCGTGGCTCCGGTTGCGCTGTTTTCCGGGGTTTGCGGTAATCGATCCGGATGACTTCGTGTTGCTGAATGGCTTGGATGAGCTTGGGTGTAAAGCGGTGTTCGCGTGAGGCGTTAGTGTCCGGCTGGTAGAGCGGGGCGATGTCCGTGACGGGGAGGGTCATCGCCCCGCTGACCGCTTTTCCGAGTTTGGTGAGGATGGATTCAAGGGCTTGGCCAAGGCCGGTCCCATGCCACGCGGCGAAGGTGCGGTTCGCGAGAGTCAAGGCGATGGTCTCGTTTGCTGTGACCTGAAAAAGGGGAAGCGTGCCGCCTGGATCCGCACAGAACCAGGTATGGGTACCCGGTTCGTAGTCGATGACAAGCCCGTGTTCAGAGCGGAGCTGCTCCATGTCCCTGCGGATGGTGCGTTCCGAGACCTCCAGTTCCTCCGCAAGCTTGGCGGTGGATACGTTGCGATGATTGACGAACGCCAGATGGATGTGGTGCAAGCGGTGGAAACTGACGTGAGGCTCTCTGGCTTTCTTCTTTTTCATGGGCAGCAAAATGGGCAAGGGGTGTCCTTCAGATTAGCGCACGTTGGTATGCATGCAAGGCCGTGTTTCCATAGATTGCAGATGATTTTCTCAGCAGATCCGGCCGGGACGAGAGAGGGTTCCCCGCCGGATCTCTGGAATGAGAGAGTGATGACAGCGATCACCCTAGCACGGTTGGTGGACATGGAATGTCCGGGTGCGAAGAATACCCACTTGAACCCGATTCGTTCCGTTGTTGGCTTCCGGGTTTGAGGGGTTGTTCCACGATGCCTATGTGTTGTGACGTATTTCGATTCCTCAGTAAATTGCGGATGGGCCCCCTGGCCTTTTGTCGACAACAAACCTTCTGGTCTCTGGAGCCTTCTCCAACCCTGTGGTTATGTGTGGATTATTCCTTGAGTCGGGCGTGAGATTTATCCGCAGATTTGCGCAGATTGTTTTGCGAGAGGATGACGCGTTTCTGCTGGAGAGAGTGCTATCAATCGTATATTCCTGGAAGTCTGAAATGAAGACTGTTTTCTTCCGGCTCAAGGTTCTTCCCGTTGACGAGCCTTCGGAAACGAAAACGGAATTCTACGTAGACTTCGCTGGTGTTTTCCCATGGCGAGTCTTTTTTGACAACCAGATACCCCTCGAGAATCTGCCATTCATCGGACGAAACATAGACTTCCTGTTCGCCCCTAGGTCCGAAGAAGGTTCGAGTGAATCCGGCCTTGAGTGTGCCTGCTTCATAGTTGAGGGTTCCGTCGCCTTTCTCTGGATCGAACGGGCCTTCAAATACCAAGTCGCTGGATTTGTTGAAGTGTTCGAAGCGGACGTCGACCGTTCCGTCTGAACCTTTCATTTCTTCAACGGATTCAGCGGCATGGGCGGGGATCGTCAGGCGATACCTGCCCGGGCCCGATTTTTGTAGCCGGACATTTCCACAAAAACCGAAGGCGTTTGAGACGGCATCTTTTAACTGGCTTCCTCCTCTGGGTGAGCCGTTGCTGTTACCTGTGAATCCAATAAGGCCGTTTTTTTTCTTCCGGTTAGTGTTCGCCAGGTCAACATCCACAAAAAGGTCGTTCATTTGAAAGGGCACTTTGATGGCGGCTTCCAAATCGGGTTGTTTGCCGGGTTCAAAGAGCAGGAGGGTGTTGGGGGCACCTGCCTGAAGGTAGCCGAGAACGGTCATACTGATGTCCAATGGGGTCGGCTCCTCTTCAAGAGTTGGGAGGGTGAATTGCCATTCGGGCTGATCAATCAGGAGGAGGTCCCCATCGCTTCGAGTGGTGCCGAAACGCAGGTTGTATCCCGCGAAATGGCGTTCTTCAAACTCGTCGGGCTGAGATTCAAATATACTTAGCCTCATGATGCGGTTGACCGGCTCGCAGAGCTTATCCATAGCTGATGCGGCTTCCTCATTGAAACGGGATTGCATGAACCGCTGGACCTTGGGCAGCACATTTTTGTTGAGCCGGGCGTAGAGGTTTTTTCGGGCTATGGAGTCGAGCAAGGCCCGTTCGGTCTCGCTGGCGTTGTAGTTGAACTTTCTTCCGGCCTCGAGAATGGTGAAGATATCGTTTGCTCCGTGTTCCCAATAGCCGACGATGTAGGATTCGACATCGTTTCTCATGGATTGATAGGCCTGCGCAAATGCGGAGCTCGGGTCGTTGGGGTTTTGCATTGTGCGGTTGTAATAATCGACAAACAGGTTGAACCAGTCCTCATCGCTCCGGTATGCGCTACTGCTTGCGGAAAAATAGGCGGAGTGCACGTCCCTTATGGTGGCATCGCGG
Source organism: Opitutales bacterium (assembly GCA_028704125.1). Lineage (GTDB taxonomy): Bacteria > Verrucomicrobiota > Verrucomicrobiia > Opitutales > JAFGAQ01 > JAFGAQ01. The sequence continues at coordinate 2,015 of JAQVLM010000050.1, read as the reverse complement.
ATGCCTTGGGCTTCGTTTACGACCTGATCGATGGTGAATCCGAAGACAAACACTGCTGCAAAACCCAGATTCAGTGAGAATGCCCGTGCAGACTCAACATAGGGGCCTCGCCACAAAGAAGCCAGAGTCGAGAAATTTCCGGCCAGGTTTTTGTAGACCCCTGCTCCTGTTTCCTTGGCTTGCCAGCCCTTTGTGGTGATGTCGCTATAGGTTTGTCCGGCTGCGATTAAAAGGTTAGCGTAGCCTGCGAATTTTGAGATTTCAGTGGAGAGACGTGCTCCAAACTCTCCGAAAACCGAGCCAAAGCCTCCAGCAAAGGCACCACCGAGCGTGGTGATGTTAGTGAATGCTTCGATTCCTCCCATCGATGGCGCTAAAACGGCGAGATAAGCCTCTAGCGCGCCTTTTTCTGGTTCGGTGACTTCTCCGCTGTTAACGAACGCCTCGATGATAGTGGAAGAAGTTTTAGGATCGAGCAACCGGCGTGCCTGGCTGTAATCGATGACCTTGAGAGTGGCCATGCGGCTTCCCGGTTGGATGACCGCAAAAACATCGCCTCCGGTTGTGTCTGACGCCTTTTGTTGATCCGATTTCAACTGCTGGGTCCTTTGTGCGATTGCCTCGTCGTGCTGGATCTGCAAGCTGCGCTCGTAGGCTTCAATTGCCCCTTGACGGTCGCCTTTCATTTCAAGATAGGAGGCCTCTGCACGAGCCTTTCTGAGGGCGCGGATGTCCTCGGTTTCATCGGCTTGCATGGGCACCATTGGCAAAACGAACGTCCCGACAGACAAGAGCAGGGTCGCGACACGATGAATAGAAGTGTTGGTGCGGTGCGGTTTCGTTTTCATGAATGGGGTGATGGTTGTGATTCCGAGAGTTAGTTTTTTGAGCATTTTGGGGAGGGTATATTTTTCAAGGGAATGGAATCCCTCAAATCCGAACGGGGCATTGCCCGGCTGGGGTCCGGGTATAAATGTCGGAGATTTTATGTAGTAAATTATCCTACCTTGATGGAGGGCGGCGATGCAACATCGATCCGGACAGGGCAATGGGGTCATATATGTGAATTGTATCCTCATGCCGGTGTTTTGACAGGGTTGCGCTGGATGATCCATGATCTGGTCTACAGAAATCCGATCGTCGAGTTTACCCCAAACCATCCACCTTCATGATCAAAGTTGCTTGTTTCAGTGTGGCATGTGTCGACTTCTACCCTCAGTTTTCCACCCGTTTCCCGGGTGGAAACGCCTTGAATCAGTCCGTGAGGTTCCGGGAGTTGGGCTGCGCCACCTTGTTTGCGGGTGCCGTGGGAGGTGATGAAGCGGGAGAGCGGATAGCTAATCTGCTGCGTGCCCATGGGGTGGATCGGTCGGCTTTTCACGTGCTGAAGTCCGAAAAGACGGCGTCCAACCGATTGGTGGTGGATGTGCAGGGCGAGCGTTCGGGGCTTCCCGGAGCCTGGTCGGGTGGCGCTTATGAGCGGTACCGGATGTCGGAGGAAGATTGGGATCACATCCTGAGCTGTCCGGTGTGGTCCACGCATTTCAATGCGCCGGACTTTGCGGAGGCGATCCAGCGCAAGCCTGCCAACACAAAGCTGTTCGTGGATTTCCTGCATTTGCCAGAGTGGGAACCGCTGGAAAGGACCATCGCCAGCATCGATATCGCTTACATCGGAGGGGAGCTTGTGCAGATGGATCGTCTGCTGGCGCTTTCAAAGGAATCCCCGGACGCCCTGATTGTGTTGACGCTGGGAGCCGGGGGGAGTGTGGCAATGAAGGGCGGGCGGAGTTGGAGGCAGGATGCGCTTCCGCTCGACCGGGTCGTCGATACCACCGGATGCGGAGACGCGTTTCAGTCCTCCTGTAGCGTGGAATGGATGCGCTCCGGTGATATCGCATCTGCGCTTCGGGCTGGTGCCGAGGGTGGCCAGCAGTGCGCCGGACGGCTCGGTGCGCTCGCATGGGGTGATGCTTGAGCTGCCCATTTTAACATTCCACGAAAAAACCTGAAGA
>JAQVLM010000493.1 GCA_028704125.1 Opitutales bacterium | reverse complement strand
GATAGTGCGGGATGATATTATCGGCTGTAGAACTCAACGATCAACTGGGTGTTCACCGAGGTGTCGAGTTCGTCCGCATTAGGAAGACGGCTCACTGCCGCCTTAAGGGAGTCCGCATTGACGGACAGCCATGCCGGCACCGGCCGATACTGATTGTCCTCGAGGTTGCGGGTTCCCAACTGCCGGCTGGAGCTCCGGTCCTTCACGGAGATCTCATCGCCTGCGGAAACCATGAAGCTGGCAATGTCCACCTTCTTGCCGTTCACCTGAACGTGCCCGTGGGTCACGAACTGACGTGCGGCCTGGCGGCTCCTTGCAAATCCTGCACGATAAACCACATTGTCCAGGCGCGATTCCAACATCTGAAGGAACACTTCACCCCTTACTCCCTTACGGGCCTTCGCCTTGTCGAAGGTCAAACGGAATTGCTTCTCCGTGAGACCATACATGAAACGAAGCTTTTGCTTTTCGAGCAAGCCGATTGCATACTCGGACATCTTCCGGCGCAAACGCGGTCCGTGTTGCCCGGGCAAATGCGGACGCCTTTCAAAAGCCTTGCTTGGCGCAAAAACGGCCATGCTGAATTTCCGGTTCATCCGGGTCGTTGGGCCTGTGTATCTGGACATATTTTTCTAAATTGGATAGTTGAACTCAGTGTGGAGCCGCTAGCTACATCAAGCCAAGCATCATGCGCGACGACGCTTTTTGGGGCGACAACCGTTATGAGGAACCGGCGTGGTATCGATAATGGCGTTGATCGTCAGACCAAGTGCCTGAATGGCCCGCACCGCGGAATCGCGCCCCATACCGGGACCACGAACCTTGATAATCACTTCCTTGAGGCCGTGGGACATCGCAACCCGGCCGGCGGTCTGAGTGACAACCTGGGAAGCATAGGCAGTGGACTTTCTGGATCCACGGAAATTGCACTTACCACCGGAAGCCCAGGAAATCACATTTCCCTTCAGATCGGAAAAGGTCACCTTCGTGTTATTGAAGGTTGCGAGCACATTGCAGACACCCTGCGTAATGTTCTTGCTTCCCTTCGCGCGACGGATCTTCAACTCCCCCAAGTCGTCCTTGAGCAAATCGGCAGCCGTTTCCTTTTCGGTCTTGCGCGCTTCCGACAATTTCTCGTCAGCTGACAGCACATGCGCGGTTTCGGCTTCAGCTACAGCAGCTTCCGCTTCAGGTTTCTCTTCGGCAACTTTACGTCCGGTGGACGGCTTGCCCTCTTTATTAGTTTCTTCAGCCATTATAGCAAACTCCAATTGTTATTTCCCGGCCTTACGAACGACACCCACCGTCTTACGACCGCCCTTACGGGTGCGGGCATTGGTATTGGTGCGTTGCCCACGAACAGGAAGCCCGCGCATGTGGCGGATACCCTTATAGCTCTTGATGGCCTGCATGCGTTTGATGTTACCCAAGACCTCACGACGCAAATCCCCTTCGACCACGAAATTGTTTTCCGTGATGTGCGCTGCAATCGTGTTGAGCTGTTCTTCAGTCAGCGTGTGAGCCCTTGCGTTCGGATCGATTCCGGCTTGTTCCACAAGCTTCTTCGCACGAAAGGGACCGATCCCGTACACATATCTGAGTGCGTACTCGATCTTCTTATTATTGGGTATATCGACTCCTAGAATTCTTGGCATAGGATCTGGTGGACGTGTTGATGTGAAAAAAAATTGGATAAAAAAGACTCAATTGACGGTTGTCAATACTTCTGCACCCTTGTTTGTAACTAAAACAGTGTGCTCAAAATGGGCTGCCGGTTTTCCGTCTCTGGAAACCACTGTCCAGCCGTCGGGAAGCAAGCGAACGTTACGGTCACCCATGAGGACCATGGGCTCAATGGCGAGCGTCATACCCGACACAATAACTGGTCCGGTTCGCCGCTTTCCATAATTCGGGATCTGCGGGTGCTCGTGCATTTCGAGACCCACACCATGTCCGACGTATTCGCGAATCACATTGAAGCCGTGTTTTTCGACCCAATGCTGAATCGCATAGGAAATGTCACCCACCCGATTACCGGGACGGGCTTGCTCAATTCCAAGCATCAGCGCTTCTTCAGAAACTTTCAATAGACGTTGCGTCGCTTCGTCACCCTGCCCCGCGATCACGGTTCTGGCGTTATCACCGATGTAGCCTTTGTAACGGGTGACGACATCCAAACTCACGACATCCCCATCCTGGATCACCTTATCAAGGCTACCGATCCCATGGACCACTTCCTCATTGATGGAAATGCAAGTGTAGGCGGGGAAAAGATTCTTCTGGCCCGGGTATCCGAAACATGCGCTTTCGGCACCGAGCTCATCCATACATGCCTTGCCCAAACGATCCAAATCATAGGTGGTGACGCCGGGTTTGACTGCCGAAACCATACGATCCAGAACAGCTGCCGCCACGCGGCAAGCGTCCCGCATCCCCTGTATCCGGTCGGGTGTCGCAGATTCCCCGATTGTATCGGGGTTGCAGACCGGTGCAGGTTTAGTGTTCGTCGAACTCATGGTACAGTGAAGGCCGAAGGGATCGTTACTTGATGAACGATGCCACAAGTCCAAATGCGAACAGCAAACCTCCGAGAACAATCAGCGGACGCCAAACGGCCCAGAAGCTCTTCATCTCGGACGCTTCGATCAACTGACGGCTGCGCGCAGTCTGCGTATTACGGCCCTTGATGCGCCCCTTCTGCAGAAATCCGTCATAATGGCGTTGAAGCAAATGGGTTTCCACCTGGCGCATGGTATCGAGGGTAACCCCCACAATGATCAACATGGCTGTGCCGCCGAAGAAATTCGCCACGAGGGGTGGAATATTGAAC
>JAQVLM010000492.1 GCA_028704125.1 Opitutales bacterium | reverse complement strand
CCAAAGCCCATCTCGGGGCAGGTGTGATCCTCGCAAATGTCCGTCTCGACCGGCTCAATGTGAAGGTCAAATCCCCATGGGGCCTTTTTGATACAGGGCGGAGAAAATTCGGATCCGCCATCGGAGACTATGCGGAAATTGGCTGCAACAGCGTCATCCAACCGGGCACCTTGATCGGAAAGCGTGCGTTCGTCTTGTCGGCCCTTTCTGCCGGAGGCTGGATCGAAGGGCGGTCGGTGGTTCGAAGCTCGGTTTCCTGACGAACCGGTTGTTTTCACTTTTCGAGACGAAACGTATTCGGTCTCATCTCTGTTGAGTGATCACCCAGACCGGGTCATCGCGACACGCCGTTTCTCATCCGGCAGTTTTTCGATCGCATAACGCAATGCCGTCCTCGGCATCGTGTCCCGGTGCTGCATGACATACCCATACACCCGGTCCGGATCATATTCTGAACTCGCCTTGAGCATCCATCCGTATCCCTTCTGAACCATTGGATCCACATCCATTCGAAGCCGATCAGCTATTGCGAAAATGGTTTCCGTGAAGAGCCCTTTGCGGGCTGGAACGATAAGCGATACAGCCGAGGCCCGCCGGACCCAACGCGATTCCGCGCCTGCCCACAGAAACAACTGATCCTGATAAGATGGAAACCGCTCGATGAAAGTTCCAACTGTATGATTGCACAGGGAGTCACAGGCAGCCCAATTGCTCACATATCGCCTGACCCATCGGTCAATGCTCCCAAAATCCGATGCCTCATACTCACTATTTAGCGCATACGACCATTCACAGGCAATTCCGGTTTCCTCAAGAAAGCCAGACTTCCAAAGCTCTTCACAGAGCGTAAAGATCGCAGCTTTGCCCAGCGATTGAATCTCCTTGAAATGCTGCTTAGCCAGTCTCCTGACGACATCGCTTTTCACTCCATACAGCTTGACCGGTTCTTTGAAAAACCGAAGGCCACTTGCCTTCACGGCCGGATCGGCCATACGGACAAGTTCCTCGCGAATCTTCAAAACCCGATCACTCATGCTTCGAACACCCTGCAATCGCCTTCCAACGCCGCCATGCGGACCAGATGAGAACCAAACAAGCGGAAACTGATCCAAGATACAATACTGCAAAAAATGGATCCTTCATCAAACGCCCGACAAAATCCGGCAGAATCCGGCCCGATGCCATTCGAAGAAGTTTGCCGTCAAATAGATGGCTTCCAATGTAGGTCGGATGTAGATCCGTCAGTTTCGAAGGCGACTTTTCCACTGTCCCGGACAACTTGATACGAAAGCTGCCAACAAATCCTGGCATGATATCAATGCGAAGCACCTGCAGCTTATCATCCGGAGACTCATAACGCCGGAGAAACCGCCCAAGCTCAAGCTGTTGATAATGATCTGCCGATTCACCGGCATCCGTCCTGAGAATGGCAAATCCCTTGAACGCTTCCGAAAAGCCATGACTGCCAGTCGCCCAGAACCATTCGGTGTAACTCAGGTCCGACAGCGCATCGCGGCTCTCAAAGCGCACGTTCACCAACGCCATATCGAGAATACTCGGATTTCCAACGTTGAAGACAAGATACGGATCTCCCGCACTCACCCGCATCCATCCGTCTGCTCCGGTCTCGATATCGTTCACCGTAACCAGCGGAAAGTCACCGACCTGAGCTTCCAATTCAGCCAACGACGCGCACAGCGCCACAATCAACGAAGCGATCTTAAAGCATGTCTTCATCATGATTGGACTCCCTTCATCCGAGACGAATCCACGGCTATGTCCGAACGCAACACCTTCCAGAAGCAAATCAAAAGAGCCCCTGCATACACGCTGCGCATGGCACCGATAACCATATTCCAATCAAAAGCCAGGCTCTTCAGAACATACCGCTCGATTACATAGGGAAGAGTCGGAAGATTGACCACCCACAGGCTGAAAGGAGCGGCAAGCCACTGCGTAAACACTCCGAGATCGGTCCCGATCAACCAGAATGCGATCCAGGCAAGACAAAACAGCCCCCATGCCTTCGCAACCTCCGGATGCATCGCCGCCAACATTATTAGCACCCCCATAGACCAGGCGACATAGTGAACCGAGTGGATTGTGAACACAAAAAGCAGACAGAAGAACATACCCAGAGTTTTCAAGAATGCACCTTCAATATTCGAACTCCGGACCATCAGCAGATGATACACCAGCATCAGGCAAACACTCACAAATGGAAAATACCATACGATCTGGAATCCAAGAATCTGCCGGGCCTGCGAAAACTCGGCCAGACTTCGATCACCTCCAGCCAGAATGCTCTCCATCCCCAACATCCGCGGTAATACATTCGCTGCAAACAGCGCAAATACAGACAGAATCAGGGTGACTCCTGCCTTTTTCATCCATCCCATGAAAGGGCTGCGCCAATACGCGATCAGAAAAAACGGCAGCAGAAGCATCATGATTTCCCGCGACCAAAGCGCCATGCCAAAACCACAGGCGGACCAGATGTATTTCCGCTCCCAGAGCATCCATACCGCCATTACCATAAAGGCTATCACAATCGCCTCATATCTTCCAAAAACATAGAAAGCGAATAGCGTGACCGGATTGAACAACCACATCGCGGCACCCCTGATTCCAATGCGACTCCCGCCAAACATGCGAAAGATCATCAACGCTGTCGCCAAGTCGAAGAGCAGATAAGGAATCTTCAGCAGGAATACCGCCCGCATCACTGTGCGGTGCCGCACAAATGCGAAATACTCCAGATGCGAAGCCGTGGTCGCTTTAAGGTCAACCACATCGAACATCGAACTCGCTTCCGGCAACAAAGGTGCGACC
>JAQVLM010000049.1 GCA_028704125.1 Opitutales bacterium | reverse complement strand
GGGGGCGTATCCTTGCGCAGCCGATTCAAAGAAGGGAAGAAGGCGGGGGCAGGGATGCGCACGCTGTTCTTTGGGGGCTTAGGAGATGGGGGAATGGTAGCAGCGGGAGAGCCTTTTCTGATAGAGGCGGAGGAGGTATTCGGGGGGTTCGGCTGGAGGGCTGTCCATTTCAGGTAGGGCGTGGCTTCCGATGGGGAAGGGCTGGACGGTGCAGTTCAGGGAGGCCCAGAGGTCGAGGTAACGGGTTCGGTTGAGCTTCCCGTTTGAGATGCATTCGTCGGGAACGAAGCAGTATCCCGGGTTGAGGTCGGGATCACGGAATCCGGCTGTGGGATAGAATTGCCCGGTGAAGGTGTGGCTTCCGGTGTGGATGGTGTATTGTCTGGCCATGCTTTCCTTTGGTTGAATGAATGGAATGCCGGATTGGTGTCGCGGCATGATTTGCGAAACAGTGGGTATACGTTCCGATTTGACCGGTTTATGCACGAAATCCGGTTTTTTCAGGTCAGGTGAACACAGTTTCAGACCGGATCCACAGGATTGCTTTTTGGACATGATTAACAGGATCGACAGGATTGAAGAAGAAGAGGATCTCACGCAGAGACGCAAAGCCGCCAAGGGGGGGGGATGGAAGTGAGAAGGATGAATTATGAAGGATGAAGTGGGAGGAAGAAGGGGGCTTAACCACGAAGAGCACGAAGAGCACAGAGGGGAAGCGGGAGATGGGGAATTATAACCACGAAATACACGGAAAGCACGAAAGAAGAGCGGCTCATTGGGGACAATTCGCCCTACCGGGTGCAGGGGATGTTCCGGTTGCGGGTAGGGATGAGCGTCCCCGCTCATCCGCATGCGTATGGGCTTGGGTGGAGGGGTATGGGAATAGAGGATGGCTGAAGCCACCCACTCCGGAAGAGGGCTTACTGGATGTGAATCATCGTAGGGGGAGGAAGAAGAGGATCTCACGCAAAGACGCAAAGACGCCAAGGGAAGAGGGCGAGGGAGGGAAGTGAGAAGGATGAATTATGAAGGATGAAGTGGGAGTGAAGAGGCTTTAACCACAGAGCGGGACGCGTGAGCGTTCCGTCCGGGGTTTGGATTGGGGAAGAAGGGGAATTTTAACCACGAAGCGCACGAAATACACGGAATTGAAGGGTTTCTTAACATCGTTCTGACGGGCTTACGCCCTTCGCCTGTGGCTCAGGGCACATACGCCTCAGCTTCGCTTCGGCAATATACTCGATGAGGATAATCTGTTGTTTTGCGCCAGCAAAACGTATGTGGCCCGAAGGGCTTATAGCGAGCTATGCGAGCGATGTCAGAAAGAGTTTTTGCCACGAAGCACCATGGGAACGCCTTGTGGTGATAAGATACCCGTTCTTTGTGTTTCTTGTGATCTGTGTGGCTAAATCTATACCTGTCTTTCTTTTTCGTGGTTGTCATGCCGTTCGTGGTTGATCTGTTTTGACATTGCCTGACGCGCGGAGACCGCGGCTAGGGATGCTCACGCTACTCTTTGGGGTTGTTTTGGAATATTGTCCTTTACGGAAGGAGAAAACAGGTTTAGATTATCTGTTATGAAAGGAGAGATGCGGGGCGCGATTGAGGAGAAGCTGGCCAACGGGCTTGCTGCGGAAATACCGGTTTTGACCCGGAGGGAGATACGCTTGCCTCAGATACCGGGAAAGGCGGTTGCAGTGGTGGGGATGCGTCGGAGTGGAAAGACCAGTTTCCTTTGGCAGTGTCTTTCCGATTTGTTGAAGTCTGGTGCAAGGCGGGAGACTTTGTTGTATGTGAATTTCGAGGACGATCGGCTTGCGGGGGTGGATGCTTCCGTTTTGAGCTATCTGTTGGAAGCTTACTACAGGCTGTATCCGGGGGTTCGCGAGCGTGAGACGCTTACGCTGTTTCTGGATGAGATCCAGTTGGTAATGGGTTGGGAGACATTTGTGCGGCGGATCCTGGATAGCGAGAATGTGCGCGTATTCCTCTCAGGGTCATCTGCCAGGATGCTGAGCCGGGAGGTGGCCACGAGTATGCGTGGACGTGCGGTGGAGGTCGCTGTTTATCCGTTCAGTTTCCGGGAGGTGTTGGCACATCGTGGGGAGTCTCCCGGAAAGCCGTGGGGACTGCTGCCAAAAGGGGATCGTTCAGGGGCGGAATACGCATTTGTGAGATACCTGAATGTGGGTGGTTTTCCCGAGGCTCAGGGTCTGGAGCTGCGGGATCATCGCCTGCTCATGCAGAGTTATGTGGATGTGGCGGTTCTGCGGGATGTGATAGAGCGGCATGCCGTATCCAATCCGATCGCGCTCCGATGGCTGCAGCGTCATTTGCTGAGTGCTCCAGCTGCGCCGTTCAGTATTCAGAAATTCTATGATGCGTTGCGCTCGCAGGGGCTTCCCGTTTCCAAAGATACCCTGCACGCATACCTGAGTCATTTTGAAGATGCTTTCCTGCTAAGGACGACTTCGATGCTTTCGGCTTCCGAACGCCAACGAATGGTTAATCCGCGAAAGGCCTATCCGATCGACCCGGGACTGATCCCCTTATACGAGCGGATGGGCAGGGGTAATGTGGGGCAATCCCTTGAGACTGCGGTGTTGGTTGAGTTGCTGCGACGGGGTTGTGAGGTTCACTACTTGCGGACTGCGGGTGGGCATGAGGTGGATTTCCATGCGGTTGATGGGATGGGGCGAGTGATATTGGTTCAAGTCTGTGCGGATGTATCCGACTTGTCGACGTTTGAGCGGGAGGTCCGTGCGCTTGTTGAAGCACATCAGTCTCACCCAAAAGCCCAGCCAGTCCTGATCGTGCATAACCCATTGCCAAATGCGGTTGAAGTGCCTGAATTTGTGGAAGTGAAGCATGCGGTTCAGTGGTTTCTTGAGGATCCGGTGGTCCACTGACCCGGCTGCTGTTTCGTGGGATGTTGGAGTTTGAAGAAGATGTCTTAGCCACAGAGCGCACAAAAAGGGGAGCGGGGGGAGGGAAGTGAGAAGGATGAAGTGGGAGGGAAGAGGGTTTAACCACGGAAGGCACAAAGAGCACAGAGGGGAGAGGAAGAAGGGGATTGTAACCACGAAGCGCACGAAATACACGGAATTGAAGGGTTTCTTAACATCGCCCTGACGGGCTCACGCCCTTCGCCTGTGGCTCCGGGCACATACGCCTCAGCTTCGCTTCGGCAATATACTCGATGAGGATAATCTGTTGTTTTGCGCCAGCAAAACGTATGTGGCCCGAAGGGCTTCCAGCGAGCAAGGCGAGCGATGTCAGAAAGAGTTTTTGCCACAGAGCCATGGGAACGCCTTGTGGTGATAAGATACCCGTTCTTTGTGTTTCTTGTGATCTGTGTGGCTAAATCTATACCTGTCTTTCTTTTTCGTGGTTGTCATGCCGTTCGTGGTTGATCTGTTTTGACATTGCCTGACGCGCGGAGACCGCGGGCAGGGATGCTCACGCTACTCTTTGGGGAGGGTTTTGTCGTTTTGGGGGTATGAGGGGGTATCGGTGCGGCTTGTGTTCCAGAGCATGGGGTTGTTCTGCGGGAGAAAACGGTCGGTTTCTTTCATGAATTCGACGAGGGTTTCGGGGAGCATGGAGGGGTCGAAGGCTCCCGCGCGGCGGTATCCGGCGAGGAAGGGGGTGGAGATGAGCTTGGAGAGGTCGTAGATGCTGCGGTTGCTGAAGATGCGGTTGAGGTCTTTGATGGGGAGATGCTGGAAGGGGGTTAGGGAGGGGAGTTTGCGTTCGTCCCGGAAGTATTCCATGTTGACGTCCGGGGCGGTGTGGATTTTGAGGGATTGTCGGATCTCGTCCGGGTTGAGGCTGGTGATGTGTTGGACAAGGTAGTAGGTTTGACGGACGGTGAGGGCTTGGATGGCGGCGAGGTGGAGGTCGTTGAGGCCATGCGCGTAGTCATTACAGGTCCTGATCTGGTTTTCGATGATTGAGGGCCCGCGCATCGATGGGTCGGTAATGACCGGATCTCCCTGGAATACGTGGGCATTCGGGTTGTTGAGGAGGGGATAGTCGGATCCGAATGAATAGACTTGATCGAGTACGCAGGGATAAAGTGGAATGTATTTTAGCCTGCTGTAACTGCGGTTTCCATAAAGCACGAGGGTGTGACAGGAAAACTGCACGTGGGCTTCGGGAGCCTCGTCGAATACAAGGGTGTGGGCAATGATGTGGACTGGCTTCAGTAGGGGCTTCCGGACATGCAGGATGCCGATGCATGCGATATGGGTGACGCCGTCGGAAACACCGCCTATATCGGCATGGTCGAGATAGAGTTCATAGGGATGGTTTTCGCTCTTGGCGAATCCGAAGCATGCCCAGTTGTTCACGGCTTCGGGAACCCCGTTTTCGGTGATATAGATAAGTCTGCTGGCTGTGTGGCGAAGATTTGAATCCATGTCGGTGTGTTTGGAGTTCGGCAGGAGGTTTCCTCCTGAATGGGAATCGGGAAACCCCTGATAAGAAGGCATACGCAAATACTTGTGTGGGTTATGCGGAGATTGTGCTTTTTCTCGGCCGGCACAGGGGAGCTGACTCTTGCGTAGCGGGACGCGTGAGCGTTCTGTCTTGGGCTTGGGTGGGATTGGGGAAGAAGGGGAATTTTAACCACGAAGCGCGCAAAGAGCACAGAGGGAAGAGGGAGGGAAGTGAGAAGGATGAATTATGAAGGATGAAGTGGGAGTGAAGAGGGTTTAACCACAGAGATCAGGGATGCTCCCGCTACTATGGGAAAGAAGAAGAGGTTCTCACGCAGAGACGCAGAGCCGCCAAGGGGAGAGGAAGATGGGGAAGTGAGAAGGATGAATTATGAAGGATGAAGGATGAAGTGGGAGTGACCACGAAATGCACGGAAAGCACGAAAAGGGGGAGGAGTCGGCGGCTTCAGCCGTCGTCTTCTTATCCGCGGACGGTTGGGCTTGGGTGGGGCTGGGAAAGCCGCGAATACTTCGGGAAGAAGAAGAGGTTCTCACGCAAAGCCGCAAAAGGGGGGATGGTAAATACGATGTTTGGTGGTGAACAGAGCTCTTTGTTCGACAGGATTAACAGGATCTACAGGATTGGAGAGGGGTTCTCACGCCCGCTCGATCCGACTGCGTCGAATCTCCGCTCAAGACCCAAAGACCCAAAGGGAAGAGGAAGAAGATGTTTTAACCACAGAGATCACAAAGAGCACGAAGGGGAAGGGGAATTTTAATCACGAAATACACGGAAGATACGAAAAAGGGAGAAGAGCGGCTCATTGAGGACAATTCGCCCTACCGGGTGCAGGGGGATTTCAGGCGTGGGAGAATCCGCTCACATGAGATTAGGCTGTTGTGGGTAGGGATGAGCGTCCCCGCTCATCCGCTGCGGAAAGATCTCGGGTGGGATTGGGAAAGCCAAGAATACTATGGGAAGAAGATTCTCACGCCCGCTCGGCGCTGCATGCAGGGTCCACGCTCAAGACGCCAAGGGAAGAGGAAGAGGGGGAATTGTGACCACGGAAGGGGATAGGAAGAGCGGCTCGGTGAGACACCTCGCCCTACCGGTGCAGGAGAAAATGGCTGTTGTGGGTAGGGGTGAGGCGGTTTCACTCATTTGATCAGGAGCAGGATCAAGCGCGTTGGGTGATTGTGGTTGTATTGTTTCTGAGATGGGCGGGGAGATCATCCAGGATGATGCACCAATCGGTAGCATGAGGGTTTGGGTTCCTGCTGTGGGGTGATCGTTCGCATCGAGGGGGTGGAAAAGGGGAAACGAGTGGAGGAGGATGTTATTTGAGAAGGAGTAAGTGTCATATCCTCTGTGGCCGTCGAGAAGAAGGGGGTGGGGCTTGGGGATGGATGCCGGATGGATGCTGTGCCGGTCGAAGGAGAAGGCTTCGATTTTTCCATGGGCACCTGATCCTGCTGATTTCGTCCACACTAGAATCAGCGAGTGATCGGATGGGCCAGGGTCTGTGGTGACCCATGCGTTAACGAGTTCGCCGTCCCTTGGCATGATGACCCCGGGGATGAGGTTTTCTGCTGAGGTCGGGTCGTGGATAAAAATACCGTAGCTCCCGGTAGACTGGGCTTCGTTCAGCCCAACCATAATCACGAGTTGGACCGGCGCGTATTGTGTGTGCGGGAGGGAGATGTCGGGCGTAAATACGGGCGATGCGTGAATGGCAAAGGATACAAAGATATTCAGGAGGATGGTTTTCATAGACTGTTTTCTGGTGGTGAATAGAGCACGTTTTTCACAGGATTGAAGAAGAAGAGGTTCTCACGCAGAGACGCAAAGCCGCCAAGGGGGGGAGGAAGATGGGGAAGTGAGAAGGATGAATTATGAAGGATGAAGTGGGAGTGACCACGGAAGACACGGAAAGTACGAAAAGGGGGGGGCGGAGTCGGCGGCTTCAGCCGTCGTCTTCTTATCCGCATGCGTATGGCTTGGGTTTTGGGAAAGCCACGAATACGTGGGATGGAGAGGATCTCACGCTCGCTCGATCCGACTGCGTCGAATCTTCGCTCAAGACCCAAAGACCCAAAGGGAAGAGGAAGATGGGGAAGAACCACGAAAGGCACGGAAGACACGAAAGAAGAGCGGCTCGGTGAGGAAGAGAGGTCATTGTCCGACAGGATTAACAGGATCTACAGGAAAGAAAAAGGGTTCTCACGCAGAGACGCAAAGACGCCAAGGGAAGAGGGGGAGGGAGGGAAGTGAGAAGGATGAATTATGAAGGGTGAAGTGGGAGTGAAGAGGCTTTAACTACAGAGCGGGACGCGTGAGCGTTCCGTCCGGGGGCTTGGATTGGGGAAGAAGCGGAATTTTAACCACGAAGCGCACGAAATACACGGAATTGAAGAGTTTCTTAACATCGCCCTGACGGGCTTACGCCCTTCGCCTGTGGCTCAGGGCACATACGCCTCAGCTTCGCTTCGGCAATATACTCGATGAGGATAATCTGTTGTTTTGCGCCAGCAAAACGTATGTGGCCCGAAGGGCTTATAGCGAGCTATGCGAGCGATGTCAGAAAGAGTTTTTACCACGAAGCACCGTGGGGACGCCTTGTGGTGATAAGATACCCGTTTTTGTGTTTCTTGTGATCTGTGTGGCTGAATCACTCCTTTCTCTTTTTGTGGTTGATCTGTTTTCCATATTTGGCTGCGGCAAGAAGGCCGTGGGCGGGTATGCTCCCGCTACTTTGGGAAGATGGAGCGAGGATCGGGGTTTTTGGAGAGAATGGCCATGTCCTTGGTATACTGGATCAGGTCGATGACGTCACGGTAGAGCTTGGAATGGTCGATGACATCGAGGCGGTAGTATCCGTTGAGCAAGGGGATGGCGACGATGCTGCAGAGTTCGCTGATACTGCGGTTGGAGAAGAGGACGTTGAGATCTTCCGGGGGAAGGAAGCGGAAGCTTTCGAGGGTGGGGATGTGGTTTTTTTCGAGTAAGAGGTCGAGGCGGACCTTGCGGGCGGTGAGGGTTTTGAGGTCTTTTGCGGCGGGTGTTTCCTCTTGCTCGGAATAGGTGTCGATGAGTTGTATGGCTTCACGGAGGGTGAGGGCCTGGATCGCAATGAGGTGCCAGGCGGTCAGGCCGAAGGGTTCGGTGAGTGGGGTCTGGGGGTAGTCGTCGGGGCCGGTGAGGGGTTCGGTGTCGGGGACCCGTATCGGGAGTGGGCCGGCAAAGATGTGGATGTCGATCAGGGTGATGAAGGGGTATGTGGAGCCGAGTGAATAGAGGTAGCGGAGGCCGGGTTCCCGGCTGTCGGCCGATGGCGGTGGGAATTTGAGTTTGGGGTAGTAGGAGCCGGGGCCGTAGAGGACGAGGGTGTGACAGGAAAGGTGGACGTCGACATCAGGTTCCTGTTCGAATACGATGGTGTGGGCGACGATGTGGAGGGTGGTTTGGAGGCGAATGCGTATGCGCACAACTCCCGGGCAAGCGATGTGGGTGGTTTTGTCGGGAGCGGCGTCGAGCGTGACGTCATCGATGTGGAGCTGGTGAGGGTTGGGTTCGGGATTTTCGGAAAAGGGGTCCCATACCCATTTTCCGCGGGCTTCGGGCATGTCCCTGTCGGCGATATATCGGAGGGTTTGGGAGGTGAATCGCAAGTGGGTGTTCATAGTGGTATGTTGGCGTTCAGAAGAGGGCGTCGTCGGAGTCATCGCCGTTGTTGGTTGGAGGTGTTGCATCGGGCTTCAAGTATTGATCCCAGTTGAGGAATGGATCTGTTTCGGGAGGAGGGTAGCAATCGAGGTCGACTGGGGAGAGCGCCTCTATCGGATTCCAACCGCTTCCGGATTCATCGATGTTGAAGATGAGTTTTCTTACGTCTTTGATGGAGAAGAGGGTGGCGTCGGATGGGGGTTCGGTGGCGTCCCGTTTCGCGCTGACGGGCGGTAGTGTGACGTTGTGTCGGGTGTCGTAGAGGGGGACCAGATGGTGCGCCAGGAAGGTGCGGAACTGGTTGTGGAGTTTGATGAAGGCACAGTGTGTTTCGAGGGTGGCGAGAGCGCCCGGGGTGATGATAGAGGTGGAAATGATACGCGGTGAGTGGGGTGCGTAGTCGGTTTTCCAGGGGGTGTCGTTTTCCGGGGATTGGGCACGTGCGAGCCTCGGGCCGAGGATTTGGTTGGCGTAGGCTTCAACCCCGGGTTCAGTTGTCTTGAGAAAGAAATGGTTTCCGAAGTTGACGAGGATGCTCTGGAGCACGTTGATCCCGATTTCGTTGACGAGGTTGGAGAATCCCTGGGTCGCCGCGATTGCAAAGACACCCTTGGAACGGATAACCTGAAGTTGGCGGGCATCCCCTGTTCGGGAGTGGCTTCCGGTGGTGATGAGGGGATACTCGTCCATGATCAGGCCGACATAGCGCTGATCGGGTGCACGGATTTGCTCCTCGCGGTTGACCATCGCGTCCATCATCAGTGCTTTGATCAGGCCACCTGCTAGGCGTGTATCGGCGGGAAAGGAGAGCCCGGGGAGGTTGATCACCAGAATAATCCCGTTTATTGAGAGGTCGTTGATGGAGATTTGCGGGAGCCGTGGGTTATCCAGGGTGTTCAGGAGGAGTCTTGAACGCATGTTTTCGATGTTGTTGCGAATCCCGGCTCTGCAATTGCTCATGGTGCGCTCTTCGGTTTTCTCCCAGGATTCGAGTGTGTCGGTGATGCCCGAAAGCGCCGTGCGAAGGAGGGGGTTATTTGTCTGTTGGAGTTTGGCTGCGCAGTATTTTGCGACTTCCAGATAGGTTGTGGACTTGGTGAAGGGTGATCCGTCTTCGGGGGGGAGGTTCCATGCCTGACTGGACCCCTGGATATAACGGGAGCAAAAGTCCAGTGCCTCACTGAGCTTGCGGTCGCGCCTTGTGAGACAGTAGAGCAAGAGCATCGCCTTCATCATTGCTTTGCGGTTTTCCTCGAAAAACGGGTTTTTATCGTCGGGTCTGTCGTCGATGAGGAGGGTGATGCGGTTGATCAGGTCGCGTAGTGTGTTGCCTTCGGAAAGGAAATTGAGTGAGTGGGTGGCATTCTCCCCGATTTCCATGACGTCGTTTTCCCGGCCGACCCGTTTGGCCATCTCGCGGACAATTTCGGCGGTTCGGTCGCCTTTGCAGTCGTAGATGACCAGGCCGAGTTTGTGGACGGGATCGGAGGCTTTATACTCGATGAGGTTTTGGATCATGGGTTGCATGAGCCCGGTGGTTTTTCCGCTCCCGGTGGATCCGACGATGAGGGTGTGTTGGCAGAGATCGCGGGCATCCATGCATACGCGGCCGGAGTTGGGTTCGTAGCACTCGAGGTTGATGATGGACTCCGGGCTATTCAGTCCGGAGTTTTCAGAATATGGGATAAACTCGCTCATGGTATAGATGGATACGGTGATTTTCCGGAGGTTTATGCGGAGAAAACACGATTGTTGGTGAGTTTGAGGTGGAGTCGAATTGCTGACACCAACGCTCAAATCGGTGGTGGATGGGGCTTAACCACGAAGAGCACGAAGAGCACAGAGGGGAAAAGGGAGGGAAGTGAGAAGGATGAATTATGAAGGGTCAAGTGGGAGTGAAGAGGGATTAACCAGGGAGAGCAGGGATGCTCCCGCTACTATGGGAAAGAAGAAGAGGATCTCACGCAGAGACGCAGAGCCGCCAAGGGAAGAGGGAGAAGAGGGCTTACCCACAGAGCACGAAGAGGAGTGGGAAGAACCACGAAAGGCACCAAAGGGGAAGAGCGGAGTCGGCGGCTTCAGCCGTCGTCTTCTTATCCCCATACGTATGGTCTTGGGTGGTTTTGGAAAGCCACGAATACCTGGGAAGAAGAAGATGTTCTAGCCACAGAGTGCACAAAGAGCACAGAGGAAAGAGGAGGGGGATTGACCACGAAAGGCACGGAATTCACGGAAGAGAAGAGCGGCTCATTGAGGACAATTCGCCCTACCGGCTGCGGGGAAAAATGGCTGTTGCGGGTAGGGATGAGCGTCCCCGCTCATCCGCTGACGGTTGGGCTTGGTGGACAGCTGAATGCCACCAAAACTTTGGGAGGAAGAATATTCTCACGCAGAGACGCAAAGCCGCCAAGGAAAGAGGAAGATGGTGAATTAACCAAGATCACAAAGAGCACAGAGGGTTGGGGAAGATGGGGAATTGTAACCACGAAAAGCACGAATTACACGGAATTGAAGGGTTTCTTAACATCGCCTGACGGGCTCACGCCCTTCGCCTGTGGCTCCGGGCACATACGCCTCAGCTTCGCTTCGGCAACATACTGGATGAGGAGAATCTGTTGTTTTGCGCCAGCAAAACGTATGTGGCCCGAATGGCTTATAGCGAGCCATGCGAGCGATGTCAGAAAGAGTTTTTACCACAGAGCCATGGAGGACGCCTTGTGGTGATATGATCCCCGTTTGTTGTGTTCCTTGTGATCTGTGTGGCTGAATGACGCCTTTCTTTTTGCTCTTGGATTTCGTGGCTTTCGTGCCGTTCGTGGTTGATCTGTTTTCGATATTTGGCTGCGGCAAGAAGGCCGCGGACGGGGATGCTTTCGCTGTTAAGGGGAGGGGTTCATCATCTGCGAAATCTGTGGATTTCATGTGAAATATGGGGGGATTACTTGCCAAATGGATGTGGATAGGCACACTATGGAAGCCGCAGAAGCCGCTTTGGGAAAGGGATGGGAGGCTTTTTTCGGGTATGTGGAAAAAGTGGAAAAAAGAGTTGCAATTTGGTGGATAGGGTGCTTAATTGCGAAGCATATCCCGACGAAGTCAGGCACGCGAGGGTTATTGATCGAAAAAATTTTTCTAACGATAAGTAACTGATTAGCAGTCACTTACAGTTAATGAAAACAGTAAGACGAGGTGGCAAACGCCGATTTTCCTTGTTTTCCGAATAAACTATGCTATGATGCGGCATATTGTTTTGGATA
>JAQVLM010000491.1 GCA_028704125.1 Opitutales bacterium | reverse complement strand
GCAGTCCCTCCCGCTGCATGAAGAAGGAGGGATGCGGATGGATGTGCTGGGGCGTGTGGAGCGTGCGATGCTGTCGATGCAGCGGGCATCCTGGGAGCACGGGGTTGCGGCGCAGGCATTCGTGGAGCAGGGGAATGATGCGATGGTGATCCTCATGGCACGCGAGGCAGTGCTGCGCCAAACGGAGGAGGGTCGGCTCGCAGTATTGTATACTGACAATGGGGTAACCGACCCGGCTGCGGCGGGCGAAGCGGTGATGCGAGCGGCCCGGATAACTGGCGATCCGGCGTTGAAAGCAGCTGGCGAGCGGATGCTGGGATATTTGATGGAAGGGGCTCCGCGGGCGCCCGATGGGACTTTGCACCATACCGTGAAGGAGCCCGAGATTTGGGTGGATTCGATGTACATGGCGCCGCCGTTTCTGGCAGTTGCCGGGGAATATGACGAGGCGGTCCGACAGATCCGGGGTATTCGGAAGGTGCTGAGGAATGAGGCGTCCCGACTCTATTCCCACCGATGGGATACGGAGCGTAAGGAGTTCATCAATCCTAAGTTCTGGGGTGTGGGAAATGGATGGGTGGCGGCTGCGATGTACCGGGTGTTGGCGGTGCTGCCGGAATCGATGGAGGCTGAACGGGCTGAGTTGATCGGGTATTTGGAGGATTTGCTGAGAGCCTGTATGAAGCACAAACGCCCGGATCACTTGTTCCACGACGTGCTGGATGATCCATCGACCTTTGTGGAGACAAATCTTTCGCAGATGCTCGCATACTCGATTTTTCGGGCGGTTCAGGCGGGATGGATTGACTCCGGGTGGCTTGACGACGGCGAGGCGATGCGCGAAGCGGCGTGGGGAAAGGTCGATGCGGATGGATATGTGCAGGGTGTGTGTGGCGCGCCGTTTTTCAACAGCCCCGGGCGCGCGACTGAAGGTCAGGCCTTTTTCCTGCTTATGGAAGCGGCATGGGAGGATCTGGACCCACAGCATCGGATGGATGCCCGGAACCCATAAAGGGGAAAAAGCTTTTGAGTTGGCATTGGTTCCGGTCTGTCCGCTGTGGTTTGGAACAGAACCTTGCATCGGGGATCCCAAGGCGTTTCCTTGGAGAGCATGAGTAATTCAAGAAAGGGCCCCACAGGAGTTTGTTGAGAGTGCTGCGTAACCTTTGCGTGGGGTTGTCTTTCCAGCTGGGAGCTCTTTCGTGCGTTGGGGGCGTGCGGGAGTTCACCGTGATGGTCTACAACGTGGAGAACCTCTTCGACCTGGACGGAATTGCGGTCTATGAAGAGTATTCCCAGTCGAAAAATGACACCCCATTCCCCTATCATGCCGGGCGGTTGCTCACCAAGGTCAAGGCGCATGCCGAGGTCATCGCGAAGGTGGGGAAGGGAAAAGGGCCGGATATTCTGGCGTTGCAGGAACTGGAGTGGGATCACAGTCCGACGCGGTGGCAGGATGTGCTCGGTATGCTGGAACGGACCCGCAAGACTTCGCTTGATAAGCTGCTGCGCGGATATCCGGCGCAGGAGATCCGGGATATGCCGGCGGAGTTTTTTCTGCTCAAGGCATTGGAGGAAAAGGGGATACGCGGATTCCATGTGATCCAACCCAAGCCGGATGCACTCTGGAGAAAAAAGAAACTGGCGCACAAGAATGTGGTATTGAGCCGCTTTCCGGCGCATAAGATCCTGCAGCATCCGCTTGATCAGGCACGCGACATTCTGGAGGTTTGGCTGGATGTGGAAGGCCAGGACCTTGTTTTGTTCAACAATCACTGGAAGTCAGGTGCGTCGGGAACCGCGACTGAGTCGGTGCGCATTGGCAATGCCCGGGTGCTCCGTAAGCGACTGGATGCGGTGTTGGATGACAATCCAAAAGCCGACATTCTGTTGGTAGGGGATTTTAACTCGAACATCGATCAGAACCTGCGTTTTGGCAATCGCGTCAAGGAAACCGCCTTGAATGGAATGCTGGAATCTCAGGGAAACGAAGTGGCGCTGATGAAAGATCGGGCGGACCTGTATAATCTGTGGTATGAGCTTCCGCCTCTGAAGCGGGGCAGCGAGGTGTATGCCGGCGAGTGGGGAACGCTCATTCAGCTGATGGTGACTCCCGGCTTGTATGATAATCGGGGCATCCAATATGTGGATCAGTCCTTTGGGGTGCTGGCGTTCCCCGGCTTGAACACCCATCCGGAGCATGGGGTTCCCTTGTCCTGGGTTAATCTCTGTGATGGTGCCGGGGTATCGGATCACCTGCCGGTTATAGCCCGTTTCCGGGTGGCAACCGGGAAAAGTGAGCTGCCCAAGGTGGATGCGAAGCGACTGGGAGGCGAGCCGGACCGCGAATGGAAGCGCCGATGGGTGGACTCGCGTCTCCGGGACAAACGTAATCTTCCGGATGCATCTGTGTTGGAAGGCATGGATGAATGCGAAAGGCTGGAGCGCATGGGAACTCTTTTTCGGGTGAGAGTGCCCCATTTTGATGCCTCGGATCCGTCGGTGCGAATCGGCAATGAGGTGTTTGAGATCTACACTTCCAACTACCGGGTGCGGGGGGCGTTCAGCGATCTGAAGCGGGGGAAGCCAGCGACGTTGGTCGCCGAGCTTGGTCTCCACCGGGGCGCCTACCAGTTGGTGGTAAAGCATACCTCTTGGGTGAATCCCTGAGTGGGCTGGAGGCGTGAAGACCGCCATGTTCCGAATTTTCTTGTGGGTTGATTCGTCCCGCGCCTGAGAGATTTCAGGTGGCAATCTCCGTTCTAGACAGGGTGCACCATTGGTGTCTTGATTCGGATTGAGCGAGAACGCTTGACGAATCGATTAACTCACAAT
>JAQVLM010000048.1 GCA_028704125.1 Opitutales bacterium | reverse complement strand
TTCCCAGAAAGGGGTGCCGATCCTTTGTGCATGGGCGAATCGCAGCGCGGTTGGCCACGATGGTCTTGTTTTCGGCTTGAGGCATCATCTCGCACAGCCCCCGGAAAACGGCGGTTTTTCCCTGCGGGGTAGGTTGATCGTTGTCGGGATTCCATCCCCATGTGGAACCGGTGATCACGAGGTCTGGCGCGACTCCCAATACCCATTTCTGTTTATGGACAATGGGATTCGGAGGAATGCTGATTCCTTCGACTTCGATTACTTCTCCTTTGGCCGGATTGAAGGGAAGGTGTCCGAACCATGGATTTTGCTGTCCGGCATGTCCTTCGCAAAAAATCATGTAGTCGGCAGTAAGGTTGCGCCATTGTATTGCATCAGGGAGAATACGGACATCCTCATGCCTTACCTGATCGCGGATCCATGATTCCGTGGATTCAATCAGTTTTCGGACGGTGGCAAGGAAGGGCGGGATCTCGAGGTTTCCCACCCCTCTGATGCGGAAACTACCCAATGGATCATCCCATCCGTGGCCAGCGGCGCCGGGAGGAAGCAATTCTCCCAGAAAGGATGCATACGCGGGCTGGGAGGTCCGTTTTTCCCACTGGTGGCGTTCGTCGGGGGTCTGGATGATGCGCAGGATTTCCCTGTCGTGGTAGTAGTGCCCTCCGCAGATTTGTTCAATTTCACGGTAGGTCGCTCTTGCTGCAGGAAGCAAGGCATCGACATTCCAGGATTTGACGAGCCGCTTCCCGGTCACCGGGTTTAGCACGCCGGCAGCAGCGAGCGATGCATTGGAAGACGGCACCGGATCCACGATCTTAAACGAGACCCCCCGTTTGCGTGCATTCCATGCAAGGAGGGTTCCTGCCAGTCCGCCTCCCGCGATCAGGAGATTGACGTGCTCCGGTTGGGCGGGATCACAAATGCCGTAGGCGCGATTGGATTGTTCTGAATGCATGCGAATGAATGAAATGATTCCGATTGCCGCTTCACAGGTTGGCCGGATCAATGAGGTGCGTCAATCACCCTGTAGGGGCTGATCGAGTTGTGGGAATCCCATGGATCGCGAACTTAAGTTGATCTACCGCTACTGGAACGCCTACCGGGAGAAATCGACGGATTTCCGTTTGAAAAGGATTGCGGTCCATGGGTAGAGTACCCAGCATCGCTCACCCGGCAATTGACGCATCCAAACATCAACTAAAATGGCTAGCACGATACAACTCTCTCCATGGGCTCAGAATGTCTCTCCGTCTCCGACCTTGGCGGTCGATTCGTTGGCCAAGGCTCTTAAGGCCGAAGGCCGCGATGTATGCGGATTCGGATCCGGTGAACCGGATTTCGACACTCCGGATTTTATCAAGGAAGCCTGTATTCAGGCGATCCAAGCTGGCCGGACAAAATATACGCCGGCGGCCGGGACCCCCGAGCTGCGCGAGGCGGTTGCAGCAAAATACCGTCAGGAGTATGGTTTGGCCTCGGTGACCGCCAATCATGTGGTGGTGAGCCCGGGCGGGAAGTTTTCCTGTCATTTGGCGATCATGGCGACCTGTGGGCCGGATGATGAGGTGATCATCCCTGCCCCGTTTTGGGTGAGCTATCCGGAAATGGTGAAGCTGGTGGGGGCACGCCCGGTTGAGCTTTTTGCCGGTAAGGAACAGGATTTCAAAATCACTCCAGCTCAGTTGGAAGCGGCTATTACTCCGCGGACGCGTATGTTGATCCTTAACAGTCCGTCCAATCCGACCGGAACGGTGTATACCGAAGCCGAGCTTCGTGCTCTGTATGCGGTGGTTGAGCGCCATGAGAACATCTGGATCATGTCGGATGAGATCTACGAATACCTGACCTATGAGGGCACCCGGCATTTTTCGGTGTCCACGATCAGTGAGGCAGCGTTTGAGCGCACCATTGTGGTTTCGGGTTTCAGCAAGACTTACTCGATGACCGGATGGCGTTTGGGAACCCTCGTGGCAACCGCTAGTGTGGCCAAGGCGGCGTCGGAGCTGCAAAGCCAGATGACTTCCAACCCCACCACATTCGCCCAGGCGGGCGCATTGGCAGCTCTCAAGCATCCGGACAAGTCGAAGGCTGCCCTGACGATGATGCTGGAGGCCTTTGACCGTCGCCGCAAGTTCCTCTACGAAGGACTGAGCAGCATACCGGGCATTGTGTGCCCGAAGGCGCTTGGAGCGTTTTACCTCTTCCCGGATATCTCGTCCTTCGGGTTGTCGGCCAGCGAGTTCGCAACCCGGCTCTTGAAGGAAAAGGATGTGGCGGTTGTGCCGGGCGAAGGCTTCGGGGCTCCGGGATACATCCGGCTGAGTTATGCAACCTCTGACGAAGTGATTGCGAAAGGACTGGAGCGTATCCGTTCATTCTGTGCGACGCTTCGCTAGTTGGAAGTAATCCGCAAGGGGTCTTTGCAAGAATTGACCAACAACGGGCGCGTTTCTCTTACGGGGAACGTGCCTTTTTGTTTTTTACGCTCGAATCGGCATCACCGAGTGGCTATGACGTTTTTTCATGAAGGATTTCTACATCACCACTGCGATCGATTATGCAAACGGGCAGCCGCATATTGGTCACGCCTACGAAAAGGTGTTGACCGATGCCATTGCCCGGTATCGGCGGATGCGGGGTGATACGGTTCATTTTTTGACCGGATTGGACGAGCATGGCCAGAAGGTGCAGCAGTCTGCTGCCCGGGAGGGAATCACCCCTCAGGCGCTGTGTGACCGCATGGCCGGGATCTATCAGGAGCTGTGTGAGCGCCTCGATATCTCCCACGACGACTACATCCGCACAACAGAGCCCAGGCACAAGGCTGTGGTTCAGTTGTTGTTGCAGCGTTTGTTCGACAAAGGGGAAATCTACAAGGGCGAGTACACCGGCTTCTACAGTCAACGGGCCGAGCAATTTCTGCAGGACAAGGATAAGGTCGATGGCAAGTGGCCCGAGGTTTTTGGAGAGGTGGTGGAGGTCAGCGAGACCAACTACTTTTTCAAGTTGGCTCAGTATCAGGAATGGCTGATCGGTTTCCTGAAGGAGAATCCGGACTTTATCGTGCCGGCGTTCCGGCAAAAGCAGGTGCTGGAGTTTTTGAAGGATTCTCTGAGCGATCTGAGTATTTCGCGCCCGCGCACCCGGCTGGAATGGGGTATCCCGCTACCTTTTGACCCGGACTGTGTGACCTATGTGTGGTTTGATGCCCTTATCAATTACATTTCGGCTATTGGATACGGAAGCCCCGATTTTGAGCGGAGGTGGCCGGTGGACTACCATGTGATCGGCAAGGATATTATGGTGCCGGCGCACGCGATCTACTGGTTGATCATGCTGAAAGCGTGCGATATCCCACTTCCGAAGCACATGCTGGTGCACGGCTTTTGGATGAGCTCGGGACTGAAGATTTCGAAGAGCTCCGGAAACGTGATCAAACCGCTCGACTACATGGGCGATTTCGGCGCGGACCCCTTGCGCTACTTTTTCCTCCGCGAAATGGCCGTAGGGCAGGATGCGGATTTCTCCCATGATCGTTTCATGAGCCGGTACAACGCGGATTTGGGTAATGACCTTGGGAACCTGCTGAGTCGGGTGCTCAACATGGGTGAGCGCTATTTCGCATCCCGTATTCCCGCTCCGTCGGTGAATGAGGAACCGGAGCAGCAGGTGATCAACGGGTGGAATGAGGCCGCCGCGCAGGTGGTCGGGGCGTTTGACCGTTTCGAATTCAGCGTGGGACTTGAAGCCTTGTTCGGGTTTTTCAAATCGTTGAATCGCTATGCCGAGATCCGTGCGCCATGGAAGCTCGCGAAGTCGGAGGATCCCAAGGATCGTGCCCTGCTCGAAACCTCTATCGCCGTGATGGCCGAGGGGATACGGCTCGGCGCTTCTTTGCTCCGGCCGGTGATGCCTTCAACGGTGGATCGTATCGAGCATCATCTCGGGGTTCCGGAGCCGCTCAGGAATGCAAAACTTGCCGGTGTGCCGGTCTGGTCATTTGAAATGAGCGGGCAGCAGCATGGCGACAAGGTGATCCTTTTCCCTCGCCCCGATCCCAAGGCGGAGTGACGATGCCGGGATCCGGACCCTTCAACCCAACCGGAAAACAACCCAAACCGTGGAACAACTGCCACTCGATTCCTTCGGAAACCGCGATCAGGATGGCCTGATGCGGTTGCTTGAATATGCCCGCAGCCAGTCTGTGGAGGTCGGCAAACCGGTCCTCGTATCCATTACGCTGCCGGGCCGGTTTCTGGATCCTTTGGTGGTTTTGCAAATGGTGAACGATCCCGGGATGGCGCACTTTTTCCTGCAGTCATCCGTGCTGGGATGCTCGGTGGCTGGAGCGGAGCCTGTGATGGAAGCCTTTGTGGAAGGGGAGGACCGTTTCCGCAGGGCAAGGCAACAGGCTGCGGAGTGGTTCGGACATGCCGTGTGCGTGGGAGACTTCGATTTGCCGTTTGCTGGTCCTCATGTGTTGTGTTCTTTCGGATTCGAAGATACGTGCGGTAACGCCGAACCCTTTGATGCTGCAGGCCATATTTATATTCCCCGCTGGCATGTCGCCTCAAATGGCGGTCGGTATTCGGCGGTCGCCAATTTGGCGGTGGATGCGGATACGGATCTTCAGGCAAGTGCGGATGGTTTGCTGCGGGCGCACCGGCGGTTTTCGGAATTCGATTTCTCTCTGTGCAATCCGGAGGAAAACCTCCAACCTGATCGGCGCACCCGTGTGAGAGTCCCCGATGGGTCGAAAGAGTCTTTTCTGCGTGGGGTTCGTATGGTACTTGACCGGATTCGGGAGGGAAAGGTCGGAAAGGTGGTGCTTTCGAGGGCCTGTGAGGTGGAGTCTGACCAGGAATGGCATGCACTTGAGATCGTTGAGCGGCTGCGGGCCAGTCACCCGGAGTGCCATGTTTTTGCGATCCAGAACGGATCCGGAGCCAACCTGATTGGGGCAAGCCCGGAGCGTTTGGTTAGTCTGCACGCGGGTGAATACCGGACCGAGGCTTTGGCCGGATCGATCGCACGCGGTTCCCATGCAAGAATGGACGCTATTCTGGCGGGGTGCCTCTTGGATGATCCGAAGGAGATCACGGAGAATCGGGTCGTGTATGACAGCATTCGCGCACGCTTGGAAGGACTTGGTTTGCGCTGCGAGCTGACGGGGCATCCCGAGATCCTTTCGCTTTCCAACATTCAGCATTTGCGCGTGCCGATCTCGGGTGCCGTGCCCGAAGGGATGCATGTGTTGTCACTTGTGGAGGCGCTGCATCCAACTCCCGCGCTTGGGGGAGTGCCCCGCATAGAAGCGCTTGAAATGATCCGGCACATTGAAGGTTTTCCGCGGGGGGCCTATGGCGGTTTGACCGGATGGTTCAACGCAAAAGGCGAAGGAGATTTTGTGGTCAACATCCGCTGCGCGGTGGTGTCTGGAAAACTGGTCTGGATTCGGGCGGGAGCCGGAATTGTGGAGGGTTCCGATCCCGATCGGGAGTGGAACGAGACGGCGCTCAAACTCGACAGCATGCTTTCGTCACTCGTCAGTGAAGACGAGTTTCAAGGGGCGGCGGGCGTGGTTTCGGGAGTGGATGTTTTGCCTGTGGATGCCGACGAAAAGGCGGGACCGGATGGCTCGGGGCTATGAGTGTGGATATTGAAGACATTGATGCCAACGCCTATGCCGGCAGGGTTTTTGCCGAT
Source organism: Opitutales bacterium (assembly GCA_028704125.1). Taxonomy (GTDB): domain Bacteria; phylum Verrucomicrobiota; class Verrucomicrobiia; order Opitutales; family JAFGAQ01; genus JAFGAQ01. Next base: position 5,748 of record JAQVLM010000048.1, on the reverse strand, counting down.
GCGATACGGGCGTTTGGAGTGCGCCATGTGGTGGTGTCTCCCGGATCGCGTTCGACTCCGCTGACCATGGCAGTCGCGCGGCAGCCGGATTTGTGTAAACACGTGGTGCTCGATGAGCGATCGGCAGCGTTTTGCGCCCTTGGGATCGCGAAGCGTGAGGGCATGCCGGTGGTTTTGATCTGCACCTCCGGTACCGCGGTTGCAAACTACTATCCGGCGATAGTTGAGGCCCACCACGGACAGGTTCCCCTTTTGGTTGTTACGGCGGACCGTCCTCCCGAGCTGCGGGATTGCGGAGCGGGTCAGACCATCGATCAGGTGCATGTCTACGGGCGAAGTGTGCGTCATTTTCATGAGCTTGGGGTTCCGGAGCCGCGGAAGGCGTATGGGTGTTACCTCCGGGATGCCATCCAGCATGCTCTGAGGGCATCGGTTGGGCCAAGTCCGGGGCCTGTTCACTTGAACTTCCCATTCCGTGAACCCTTTCCTTCCCATTCGGGTTGCTATGAAGGCGATGCTTTGGATGGTTTGGTGGAGCAGGTTTGCCGTCCATGTGGGACGATATTTCCGGCCGGGGTGGATGCTTCTCCCCGGGAAGGAGACCGCCGGGAGTTGCGTGCTTCGTTCGGGAGAGGTGATGTGCCGCCGAAGGCATTGCTCGTTTTCGGAAGTGGAGATAGCTTGGCCTGCGACAAGGCTTCGCGCCGGATTGGAAGAATCGCATCGCGCAAGGGCTGGGTCGTGTTGGCGGATGCTTTGAGCCCGCTCCGTAATCTGGTGGATGTGCCGGTTGTCCGATTCTACGATGCAGTTCTGCGCAACCCTGGACATGTGGGTGCGTTGAAGCCGGACCTTGTTGTTCAGTTTGGTTCATTGCCCACCAGCAAGCCGTTGCGAAAGGCGTTGACGGAGTGGGCCGTTCCGGTGGTTTTGGTAGCGGATGGGCTTGTCAATTACAACGCCCTGCGTTTGCCGGTATCCGGTGTGCTGAGCTACAGGGATGCCGCGGATTGGCTGGAATCCTCCGATACAATCCGGCAGGATGCATTGCAGGCCTATTCGGGCCAATGGATGGGGCTCGACCGGAGTTGCGAGTCGCGGTATATCTCCTGTTTTGAAGCGTCAACTGAAGCCACGTGCAAAGGAGAGTCAGCCTGGGCATGGCACCTGTGCGAAAGCATAGGTGGGGATTGTCAGTTGATGGTATCGAACAGCAACCCGGTACGCGATTTCGAGTTTTTCTGGAGGGGCAACCCGCATGTCCGGCGGGTCTTCTGCAATCGGGGAGCCAATGGGATTGATGGTGTGCTTTCAACGGCATGGGGAACCGCTCTCGGATCAGCAATTCCCACTGTTTTGGTAACAGGAGATCTTGCATTTCTTCATGACTCTAACGCTTGGCTGACGGCTTCCCATCATGCAGGCGGAGGGCGGCTCTGTGTTGTGTTGGTGGATAACCATGGAGGTGGAATCTTCGAGCACCTTGCTGTCGCCGACGGAAGCCTGACTTTTGAGCAGTATTTTGCCACTCCGCACACCGTGGATATTGGAAGCCTGTGTGCGGCCTATGGTGTTCAATTTTGGGATTGTGGCGATTGGGAGGAAGCCTGTGCCCGGGTGTCCTGTTTTCTGGAAGGGAAAGGTCCGGATCTCCAATGCATGCGTATGGCGTGTGACCGCAAGTCCGGGGCCTCGCTCCGCACGCGATTGCAGGATGAGACCGCCCGGGTCTGATCACCTTTCAGGATTTGACGCTCCAGAACTTCATCTGAAAGGGGCGGGGCATAAGGTCCTTGAGCAAGAGGCGTTCCTGTATCCCTTTCGTGTTGGCCAGATAGATTTCAAAGCCCGGCTGGCAGAACTCTGCCATGAACTGGAGGCATGCTCCGCAGGGTGGAGAAGGTGGGGTTGTTTCTGATACAATGACCATGAACTCGGGTTCGAGTATCCGGTATTTTGCGATTGCCGCCGCGAAGGCATTGCGTTCGGCGCAAAGGGTCAGTCCATAGCTGGCGTTTTCCACATTGCATCCGGTGACAAGTTCATTCGAGTTGAGCAGCTTCAGCGCGACACCGACTGTGATCCATGAATACGGAGCATGGGCGTTTTCCCTGGCTTTGCGGGCCGTTTCGTAGGCTTCCTTGATATTTGAGCTGAGCGGTGGCATCGGCGTTTCCTCGCAAAAAACGCTTTTCAGGCCAAGGTGCGGACCAGGTGCTCGAGTGCGAGCCGGTATCCGTCGATGCCAAGTCCGGAAATAACCCCGATTGATGCCTTGGCCGTGACCGAATGCTCCCGAAAGGCTTCGCGTGTATAGATGTTGGAAATATGCACCTCGACCGTGGGAATCCCGTTTCCTTTGATGGCATCGTGAAGAGCGATGCTGGTGTGGGTGAATGCCCCGGGATTGAATACACAACCGGAGAACCCCTGATCGGCGGCTTGTTCAATGCGGTCAATCAAAGCCCCCTCATGGTTGGATTGAAAACACTCGATGGACACGCCGAGCTTGGAAGCAGCGGATTCCAGCATGGATTCGATGTCGCGGAGGCTGGTTTTGCCGTAGACTTCGGGTTCCCTTTTTCCGAGTCGTCCGAGGTTGGGCCCGTTCAGGATCAGGATGCGCTTCGATTGCATGACACTATCATGCAGTTTCTTCGCGGTCGCATCAATCCCAATGTGTCATGAACCCTCTGACCTGGAAAAGTCCGGTTTCACTTCTGCTCTCGCCCCTGTCGGTGGGGTGTTTTCGAATCCATCAGTAGTCTTTAGCCTGCGAGTCCAATACGATCGTGACCGGACCGTCATTCACGAGGCTCACTTCCATGTATGCCGCAAATTTGCCTGTGAGAACACCTCCCGGTATTCGGGTCCTCATTTCATGCACGAATCTTTCGTATAGCGGAATTGCCAAGTCGGGTGGCGCGGAATGATTGAATGACGGACGAAAACCTTTTTTCACATTCCCAAAAAGCGTAAACTGACTCACAATCAGTGCATCGCCCCCTGTGTCGAGAAGGGATCGGTTCATTTTGTTGTCTGCGTCTTCGAATATGCGCAGCCCCGCGCACTTGTGTGCCAACCACTCAGCGTCGCTTCCGGTGTCGTTTCTATCGACTCCCAGAAGGATAACCACCCCGCCTGCAATCGATCCGGCATCTGTGCCGTCAATCCGGATGGATGCAGATGAAACCCTTTGGACAACAGCTCTCATGGGTGTATGGGTAGATGGCTGTGTGATGGGGAGCAGGCATCACTGCGCTTTGAGATGGGTATCCGCCCGATTCCGGATCAATTGGTCGGCGGCGGATTGGACCTCGCCCGGTGTGATGTCACGCATGCAGGTGAAGGCTCCATCGCAGGTGGGGTGGCGGTGGCAGGGGGAGCACGGCATTTGGTGGTAGAGCACGATGCCGGGCGTGGGATCGGTGACGCGATATGGAATCGTGGAGCCATACAACGCGATAGTGGGAGTGCCGAGTGCCAGGCTCATGTGCGTGAGGCCGGTGTCCACTCCGATTGCGAGAATCGAGCCCTGGAGGATCCCCATTTTTTCCTGCAGGTCGGAACCCGGACCAGCCACCACATGCACGCAGGCATTTTCGGCTGCTTCCGCGATCCTTCGGGATGCGGCTTCATCGCCTGGTCCACCAAGGATCGCGATGGGGCGGTCGTAGGAGGCGGCGAGTTTTTGCGCGAGTTCCGCCCATTTTTCCTCAAACCAATGTTTCTGAGGACGCGTCGTGAACGGCATGAGAACGATCGGTTTGTGTTCACTGCCCCACTGGGCAAAACGTTCGGTTGCCTTTTGGTGCGCTTCCTTTGCTGGAACGATGCTCATCGAAAATGGCTCGGCGGGCCACCCGAGGAACTCATTGAGTGCGCGGTATTGATGGCAAAGACGACCCTTTGGATCGATGCCGGGATTAACCGAATCCGTGTAGAACAACCCCGCATTCTCACGCGGCTCAAGTCCGATCCGCTTGGGACATCCGCTCATCCATGCCCATACTGCGCTTTTGAGGAGTCCCTGCGCGTCAATCACGAGGTCGTAGTTTCCATTCCGCAGGCGTTTGCGAAGGCTTGAGAAGGTGCGGAACCATTTCAGCGGATGCTTGAGTTGATTGAGCCGCAAAGCTTTTCTGGGAAGGATGATGCATTCGTTCACGTCCGGATTGGATGCCAGCATGCTGGCTCCGAATTCCTCGGTCAGCCATGCGACATGGGCATCCGGATAAGCGCGACGGAGTGCCGGAAGAATGGCTGTGGTCATGATGATGTCGCCGATGGCGCTGAGTCTGACAATGAGGATGCGTTTCATGGTGCGGTCGATATCCCTGGTGTTCCTTTTGCGGGGTTTATCGATGCAGAGGGGTTGGGGTTTTGCCAGTCAAATCTGACAGTGTCCGTCCGGTTCCGCCCGACTCCTGCTTTTCTGCTCCGACGGCTTCGAAATGACGAAATGGAAACATGGGGTCAGGAATGCTTGATCCAATCGCCAATGTTTTTAACGATGGAAGCATGGACTGGGAAATCGTAGGTTTTGCCGCGCTCATCGCATGCGCCCGGGTGGTGGATGTCACCATGGGCACCATGCGGGTTTTGTTTGTAATGCGCGGCTTGAAAGTTCCCGCATTGGTCTTTGGTTTCATCGAGTCGGCTATCTGGGTCATCGCCGTTGCCAAAGTGACATCGCGTCTGGATGAACCCATTCTCATCCTTGGATTTGCGGCCGGTTTTGCGCTTGGGAACTATGTGGGCGTATCCGTTGAACAGCGCATTGCCCTTGGGCATCAGATGCTCAGGGTTTTCACCCGAAGTGGAACTGAGATCGCTGCCAAACTCAGGGAGCAAGGCTGGCGGGTCACCCGTTTTCAGGGAGAAGGAATGGCCGGGCCGGTTGACCTGCTGATGATGCGCATCCGGCGCCGGGATACGCCCAAATTACTGAAAATAGTGCGCAGCATGGACGAGAAGGCGTATTTCGTGGTGGATGACGTGTATTCCGTCGAGTCTGCTGCTCCGCTCAAGGGCTATGCCCAGAAGCGCAACTGGTGGTTCAGCAAGCGGAAGTGATTGTCATCTATCCGGATGCGTTTGTATTCCGCATCCGGAGTGCCTTAACGATCCGGTGGATTGGGTCGCGATTGGAAATGCCGTCCCTCTCAACCTTTAATGAGGACTTTGCCAAAGTGTGGGCTCGATGATGCCTGAATGGCGCTTGTGACATCACGCAGGGGATGAATCCCGGCAATAGGGGACTGGAGTCCGTTTGTTTTCACAAGATCGAACAGGCGGTTGTAGAGGGCTTGAATCTCATCCTGGGAATGGGATCTCATCCATTTGTCCATCCAGAAACCGCAGAGGTGCAAATCGTTGAAGATCAGGTTGCGGGTCGGGAAACGGATCGGATCGCCCACCATTCCACCGAATGTCACACAGGTTCCTCCATCCGCCATCCCGCGGATGAGACGGATGACGCTGTTCCCTCCGACCGAGTTGAGCGCCAGTTTGGCGGCATTCCCGCCGGTCATTGCTTTCAACTGTTTGATGTTGTCATCGTTGTCTTCGAGAACGATATCGGCTCCGAGTGCCTGAAGTGGAGCGGCGAGCTCGTTTCTGCGGACCAAATTGACGGAGTGGAGTCCTCTGAGCTTGCACAATTGGATCACCCAGATCCCAACGGAGGAGTTGGCCGCGTTTTGAATGACCCAATCACCCGGCTTCAGGTCGACGAATTGCTCGAGA
>JAQVLM010000490.1 GCA_028704125.1 Opitutales bacterium | reverse complement strand
ATCAGGGCCAAGGGCAGGGTGGCAGGGATCGCGGGGACCAAGGTGGACGCCCCGATCGCCAGGGTTATCAGCGTCAGGGGGGCGGGCATCAGGGCAGGGACTTCAGGCCCCGCTTCGACAACCGCAATGATCACCAGGGCCGGCATGACGGGGGCAACCGTGGACCTCAGCATTCCAACAATCCCCAGATGCAGAACAAGAAGAAGATCCTTCCTGCCTGGAAAAACAAAGTCGTCGACAAGAAGTCGAGACGGGAACGTTTCCATATCGATGGGCTCAATGCCGAGGTGGATGATCAACTCGAACTCGGGAATCTCATTGGATCTCCGCTGCTGCAATCTTTGGAGTCCATCCAGTCCTTGACCGAACCCACCCGGCCCACAACCGGTGAGGAAGGAGAAACCCCGGTCGAGACGGTGGCAAGCGCCGCACCGGCGGAGGCCCTCAATCTCAGCGAAATCTACGACATGCCGCTGGATGCTCTGCGGGCAGTCGTGCATGAAGCCGCTCCGGAGATCCCATCGGGTTCGAACCGGAAGACCCTGATTGAAGCGCTGCTCAAACATGCCTTTATGAACCGCAGAGTGATCACGGTTAAGGGTGTGCTGGAAGTTCTCGGGGATGGCAACGGCCTCCTGACCTATTCGTCAGACAGCTATCGGATCCGGGCATTGAGTGCCTTTGTGCCGGCGTTGTTCATTCGCAAACTCGCACTCAAGAGGGGGCACGATATTCTGGCGCGCATCATCCCGGCTGTGGAAGGTGCGACTTGCCCGCTCGTGACCGAGATCATTGAGGTGCAAGAAACGACCGCTGAGCAGGCGTCGCAGATCATCCCCTTTACCGAACAGATTCCGTATTATCCGCTCCGGCGCATCCTGCTGGAAAGCGATAAACAGGAGGACTCCAACAAGGTGTCGATGCGGGTGGTCGACCTCATTTCCCCGATCGGATTCGGGCAGCGCGGGTTGATTGTTGCGCCGCCCCGAACCGGAAAAACCGTCCTTCTGCAGGGAATGGCGAACGCGATCCAGAACAACTATCCTGAAGCCCACCTCATCGTGCTTCTGATCGATGAACGTCCGGAGGAAGTGACCGATTTCCGCAGGCGGGTGAAAGGGGAAGTGGTATCGTCGACCTTTGATGAGTCGGCCGAAAGCCATGTCCACGCGGCCGAGATGGTGATTGAGAAATCGCGTCGCATGGTGGAGGCCGGAAAGGATGTTGTAATCCTTCTCGACTCGATTACCCGACTCGCAAGGGCCTACAACACGGTGATGCCGAACAGTGGGAAGATCCTCTCGGGTGGGGTGGAAGCCAATGCGCTGCAGAAGCCCAAACGTTTCTTCGGATCCGCCCGCAACATTGAAGGCGGCGGGAGCCTGACCATCATTGCGACGGCTCTGGTTGAAACCGGAAGCAAGATGGACGAAGTCATTTTTGAGGAGTTCAAAGGCACGGGCAACATGGAGTTGCACCTCGACCGGGCACTTGTGGACAAACGTATCTTCCCGGCGTTGAGCATGGAAAAGAGCGGCACCCGCAAGGAGGAACTGCTCTATCATCCCGACGAGTTGAACAAAGTCTACTCACTCCGCCGTGCCATGAAGGGGGTTCCCTCCACGGATGCGATGGAAATGCTGATCTCGAAGGTGAAGAAAACCGGAACGAATGCTGAATTTTTGATGACAGTTAATCGCTAGTCGTCAATAGTGGGGTTGTGGAACCCTCCGACAGCTACCTGCTCCGGGTGTTGAAGAAACACCTCATCCTCGAAGAAGGGGAGGGACGGAGGTTGCTCGCGAGCGTGGATCCGGAAGTGGATTATTTCACCCGCGAGCAATTGCTGTATGAGGCGGTGAGCGCCAGCCGTTCCGCGGAACAGAATGCCAAAGTGGCGGATTGCCTGGCTTCGGAGCTGGAAGCGGAGGTGCTGGATGCAATCCCCGATCCCGACCCGGCAGTGATCCATGCGTATACCACGGAACAGCAGGCGGAGCGGGTGCGCATCCTTCCCTTTGCGAACGGGAAAGACGGTTTGGTTCATGTGGCGGTATGCTACCCATGGCAAGAGGTTCATTGCGATCTTCTGGAGAAAACCCATGCCAGGCGGATGCTCCCTCATGTGGCGACACCCTTGCAATGGAGGATGCTCAACGCGCGGGCATTTGAAAGCCGGGGGACGGATGATCCGGTTGATGGAGTGGCAGCATCGGGCAACCCCATCCGGGACAGTGTGTCGGGTTACATCGATTGGATGCTGGATCAGGCGGTTGCCAGAAGCGCATCCGATGTTCACCTTGAACAGACGGACAACGGAGGCCGGATCAGGCTCAGGATGGATGGGGTGTTGACGGATGCGGACCATCCGCCCCGTGAATTGTCCCTCGCATTGGCCTCCCGCATGAAGCTGCTGGCTGGGATGAATCTGGGTGAAAAAAGACTGCCTCAGGATGGAAGCGCGACGTTCCGGGTATCCGGACGCAATGTGGATTGCAGGGTATCGTCCATTCCTTCCCTCCACGGCGAATGCCTGGCGGTTCGTATCCTGATGGACAATGATGAACAACGAACACTGAATGATCTGGGAATGGATCCGGGTGTGCGGAGTATCATCGATCGTGTGATCCTCCGCCCGGAGGGCCTGTTTGTGGTTTGCGGGCCGACCGGTGCGGGAAAGTCGACCACCCTCTATGCCATACTGAGGGCGATGGATCCGGAGCGGATGAAAATCATCACCGTGGAAGATCCGGTGGAATCGATCGTCAACGGAGTGAATCAGGTCCAAATCAATCCGTTGTCCGGAATGACTTTCGCTTCTGCGCTACGGTCGATTCTCAGGCAA
>JAQVLM010000489.1 GCA_028704125.1 Opitutales bacterium | reverse complement strand
GGGAAAGCGCGCGGGCGGGCTTGCGGACCGCGCTGATTGAAAAAGGGGCCTTCGCGGGTGCGACATCCGCAAACAGCTTGAACATCCTGCACGGAGGTCTGCGCTATCTGCAGCACCTCGATTTTCCGCGGATGCGCCAGTCCATTCGCTCGCGTCGGGCGATCGCAGGGTTTGCGCCGCATCTCGTACGTCCCTTGCCCTGTATGATTGCCACACACGGAATGGGCATCAAGAGCCGTCTCGCGATGGGGATCGCGCTTTGGATGAATGACGGCGTGAGTGCCGACCGGAACAAAGGACTTCCACCGGCAGTGCACCTGCCTCGTGGGCGATTGGTCCGCAAGAAGGACTATCTGGAGCGGCTCAAAGGAGCGGCAGATCCAAATTCAACCGGGGCCGCGCTCTGGTATGATTACCTTTGTCTGGACACGGAACGGCTGGTGTTGGCCTACTTGAGTGAGGCCGCAGCTGCTGGCGCGTGCATTTGCAACTACGCGGAAGTGGAGTCCATCGACTCCGGGGATGCTACAGGCCGGAAACGGGTAACAGTTCGGGATGAGTTGTCTGGCGCCTCGTTTGGGGTTCGGGCAAAGGTCGTCGTACTGGCAATGGGACCCTGGCCGGCGAAGCGGCTTCTGGGTGAGGCGGTTCTACCGGACGATGTTCCGCTCGCCAAAGGGGTGAACCTCGTGGCGGATCGCCCTTGGATCGGGGCCGAAGCCGCCGGAGTGGAGGGCGTGATTGATTCCGGAAACGGACAGCCTGCCAAGCGCTTCTTCTTTCTGGTGCCATGGAAGGGCCGGACAATGATTGGCACGACCTACACGGTTTCTTCAATCGAAGCGTATCCGCCGGTTGTGAGTTCGTCCGAGCTGGCTTCGATTGTCGATGGCGTGAACAAACTGGTGCCCGGATTCGGATTGAAGACGGACGAGATCCGGCATGTGCATGCGGGACTATTGCCAATCACCACCACGCAGGGGGATCCTTCGAAGAAGCTACAGCGCCATTCCCATGTGGCGATGCCGCGGCCGGGTGTGCTGCGGATCGACAGTGTGAAATATACGACTGCCCCGGAAATCGCCCGGAGCGTGATGCGGGATATCGGCCGCCTTTTGGGGAGGAATATCCGAGGAGTGCCGTTAGCGGCAGCACCCGCATCCACCGAAGCGATTCCCGATACAGTCCCTGAAGCGGTTTGGTTGCGCCTGAAGGATCGCTATGGAAATCACGCGGCCACAGTCCTGAAATGGGCGGCTTCTCATCCGCAGTGGCTCCAACCCGTCTCTCTGGAAGAGCCCGTCCTGCGCATTGAGGTGATGTATGCCTTGCGCGAAGAAATGGCGGTCTCGCTTTGCGATCTCCTGTTTCGACGGATCGACGTGGGTTCGACCCATGCTCCATCCGAAGCCTGGATCGCGAAACTACGGGATCTGCTGACCACTGAAGCGGGATGGGACGCTGAACATTGGACCAGTGAGATGACCAAGGTCAAGGCATGCTTCGCCCGCATGGGCTGCACCCCTTAACGCATTCCAACCGGCCACTTCGAAACAGCGGACCCCGCCCAACACCTCGGAGACTAAATCTGCTGGTGATATTCCTGGATGGTTGTCACTTCAATCGGCTTGGTCCGCATCGCGCGAATGCCGTCCACTGCGGCAAACGCACTCGTCAGAGTGGTCATGATGCAAATACTGCGGTTGACCGCCTCCCTCCGGATCGCGTCATCGTCCTTTCGGGGAATCATCCCCTTGGGGCAATTCACAATCAACTGGACCTGCCCGTTCTTGATGATGTCCACGATATTGGGCCGTCCCCCTTCGCTCAATTTGAAGACACGGTTCACCGGAATCCCAGCCTCCTGGATCGCCATAGCCGTGCCCTCAGTCGCACAAAGGGTAAAACCCAACTCGTCAAAGGACCGCGCCAGACGACATGCGGCAGCCTTGTCCGCATCCTTAACCGAAATAAACACGTTACCGGCTAGTGGTATTGCGGGCTGTGCCGCCATCTGGGATTTCGCAAAAGCCATACCGATGTCAAAGGCTTGCCCCATAACCTCTCCGGTGCTGCGCATTTCCGGTGAAAGCGTAATCGGACTGTTCGGGAACCGGACAAAAGGAAACACGGATTCCTTCACCGAGAAATACGATGGGATCACTTCCTTCGTGAATCCAAGCTCCTTGAGGGTCTTTCCAACCATGACCTTGGCAGCGAGCTTCGCGAGCGGAACCCCGATCGCTTTGCTCACAAATGGAATCGTACGGGAAGCCCGCGGATTGGCTTCTAAAATGTAGAGCTCTCCATCCTTGATCGCGTATTGGATATTCATCAAGCCGATGATATTGAGCTCCTTGGCGAGCGCATAGGTTGCCTCACGCACCTTGTCGAGCATCGCTTTTCCAAGCGTGTGCGGGGGTAATACCATCGCCGCATCCCCGGAGTGCACACCCGCAAACTCGATGTGTTCCAACATGCCACCGATCACCACCGTCTCACCATCCGAAATACAATCCACGTCGAGCTCAATCGCATCCTCAAGGAACTTATCGAGCAACACGGGCTTGCCGGGGGCCACATCGAAGGCCTCGCGCACCACCCGCTTGAGTTCGTCCATGTCGTAAACAATGAACATCCCGCGGCCACCGAGAACAAACGACGGCCTAAGCAGGATCGGGAATCCGATTGCTCCGGCCATCTCATAGGCTTCTTCGGGACTGCGCGCGGTACGGTTGACCGGCTGCTTCAATCCGATCTTTTCCAATACATTCTTGAAGAACTCGCGGTCCTCCGCCTTTTCAATCGACTCATGGGAGGTTCCGATAATGTTGATCCCATACTCCGAAAGC
>JAQVLM010000488.1 GCA_028704125.1 Opitutales bacterium | reverse complement strand
TTGCCCGCCTCCGGGAGGAGTGCCGTAAGCCCAGCGCACGTCATCCTTCACCTTGGAAAAGCCCCAATCCTCCATATTGAAAGGCGGGTTGGCGATGATGTAGTCGGCCCGAAGGTCGGGATGCTTATTCTGAAGGAAAGAGTCGCCCCAACGGATATCAGCATCAATGCCCCGAATGGCCAGATTCATGATGGCCAGCCGCCAAGTGGTGTAGTTCGACTCTTGCCCATAGATGGAAACCTGCCTCAGAGCAGCAGCCCCGTTGCCATTGCCGGTGGCGTGAGCCTTCACGAAACTCACTGCCTGCACAAACATGCCTCCCGAGCCGCAGCAAGGGTCGAAAACGCGGCCTTTGTAGGGTTCCAGCATCTCGACGAGCAGCCGGACCACGCACTGAGGGGTGTAGAACTCGCCGCCACCCTTGCCCTCCTTTTCGGCGAACTTGGCCAGAAAGTACTCGTAAACGCGTCCGAGGACGTCACGCTGACGGCTCTGCTCGTCACCCAAGCCAATCGTAGCGATTAAATCGATGAGTTGCCCAAGCCGCGCTTTGTCGAGAGAGGGCCGGGCGTAGTCCTTGGGAAGCACACCCTTTAGCGGAGGGTTGTCACGCTCGATGGCGGTCATTCCCTCGTCCAGGAGCTGGCCAATCTTCGGGTCTTTGGCGCGGCTCTGAAAGTAGAGCCAACGGGCCTCAGGTGGAACCCAGAATACATTGAGGGCCATGTACTCGTCGCGATCTTCTGGGTCGGCAAAAGCCTCTGCCTTCAACTGGTCATAGCGCTCCTGAAAAGCATCCGAGATGTATTTCAGGAAGATCAGTCCAAGGACGACATGTTTATACTCGGCCGCATCCATCGTGCCCCGCATCTTGTCCGCCGCGTTCCACAGCTTGTCCTCAAAACCCAGATTTGCTCCCGTTGTCTCTGTCATCTTGAATCATCCAGTCATTTTGCGAACAACTACTCTTCTGATCTCAACACTTTGATTGGTCGCCATCTGATGAAAAGAGGAATGCATCCATCCCGTTTCCCAGATGCCCGTTCGGTAGGTTAAACTTAGCCTAATCTAGATAGACGTCTCAAGAATGCGAGCACAAATCATCGCCCGATAGCACCCGACATACTCCGATAGCACCGGACATACTCCGACGGACTCCGATGGCGTCAACTGTCCCCTTGACACGGTCAAAACACCCTCGCATGCTTCGTTTTTCAATGAACGAGATACTCAAACTGATCCTGGATGGAGAGCCTCTCTCCATTGGCCAACTCGCGGAAATTCTGCATCGCACCGAAGCGGAAATTGAAGCGGGTCTGGCGGCGTTGAAGGAAAAGGGTATCTTCCTTGGTTGGAGGCCGGTGATTGATCCGACCAAGATTGATTCAGAAGTGGTAAGGGCCGTCATCGAGGTGCGGATCCGCCCCGAGCGTGATGGCGGCTTTGACCGTCTGGCACTCCGGATCGCCCGATTCCAGGAAGTGGAAAGCTGCTACCTCATGTCGGGAGGATATGATCTCATGGCAATTGTATCCGGTCATTCCCTGCATCAAGTCGCGCGCTTCATTTCGGAGCGCCTCTCAACCATGGACGGTGTCCTTTCCACGGCCACCCATTTCCTCTTGAGAGCGTATAAGGAACAGGGATTCGAACTGGTCAAAACCAGCCACGATCCGGACAAGCCGACCGTCAGCGCTTAAAGCAAGCGGTCCTCACGGCATCCTTCAAATGCATTGTCTGTCCGATGAGGACAACGCAGGAGTTGGCAGACCGTGGGTTCTACCCAAACCATTCTTCTCACCTTTTTCAGATCCATGCCACGCAACCCATCTGAGTTTGTTGCTCAACACGTCAAAGTACTTCCGCGTTCCGGAATCCGCGATTTCTTCGGGCTCGTCGCCCAGCGTCCGGACGCCATATCGCTGGCCATAGGGGAACCCGATTTCGTCACCCCATGGCATATCCGGGAGGCCGCCTGGTTCGCCCTTGAACGCGGGCGCACGAGTTACACCGACAACCTCGGCCTCATCCGGCTGCGCCGGGAGATATGCGCCTATGTTGAGCGCTTCTTTCACGTATCCTACGCCCCACAAAACGAGGTATTGGTAACCGTTGGAGTATCGGAGGCGCTGGATCTCGCGCTGAGGTCAGTGGTCAACCCCGGCGAGAAAGTCATCTATCATGAACCCTGCTACGTCTCCTACCATCCGAGCATCAGTCTGGTGCACGGGGAAGGGGTCGGCGTATCGACATCTCCCGACGATGCGTTCATGCTCAACCCTGAGAAACTCAGGCAGGCATGGACTCCGGGTTGCAAGGTTCTGGTGCTGAACTTCCCGACCAACCCGACCGGTGGCACCGCCGACATCGAGACCCTCCAAAAGATCGCTGATTTCGCGATCGAAAAAGACCTGCTGGTCATCAGCGATGAGATTTACAGTGAGCTATCGTTCGATCGGCCACACGTGAGCATTGCCAGCCTGCCGGGCATGCGGGATCGCACCCTGCTCCTGCACGGATTCTCGAAGGCATTTGCCATGACCGGATTCCGCATCGGCTATGCCTGCGGTCCACGCGAATTGATCGAGGCCATGATGAAGGTCCACCAATACAGCATGCTGTGCGCTCCCATCCTGAGCCAGGAAGCTGCCATCGAAGCACTCCGGAATGGAGATGACAGCGTGGCCAGAATGAAAGCCCAGTATCATCGCCGGCGCGATTTTCTGGTGGAACGCTTCAATGGAATGGGGCTGAAATGCCACTCGCCAGGCGGTAGTTTCTACGTATTCCCCTGTATCAAGAGTACTGGGCTGGATTCAAAAGCATTTGCCACCTCCCTGCTCGAGAGTGAGAAC
>JAQVLM010000487.1 GCA_028704125.1 Opitutales bacterium | reverse complement strand
AGGGGAACCGTCGGATTGCGGAAGGGAATCCGCGTCTCTTGGGCGAAAGCGAATCCCGGGCCAATCGCGAGTCCAAGGAAGAGCACAATCTCCCAAAACGCATATCGGACCGGATGATGAGCAAATAGCATATGGAGTAGATGATTCGGGATGATGGCTATGCGTTCAAACCAATTTAGCGAACACGCCATTCCGAGCCCCGTTTGATTGGACCGGTTTTCCGTGACGGAGTCTGTGTCATGCGGTGGATCTTCGTTTATTGTCGCCAGCGTGAGCCTTGGATCAATTCGCCACAAAAGGCCATATCATCGGGATCAGGAACACCGACACCACGAAATAGAGTAGATTCAACGGCGTCCCGATGCGCAGAAAGTCGGAGAACCGGTAACCACCCACTGAGTACACATAAGTATTGGTCTGATAACCGATCGGTGTTGAAAAACTGGCCGACGACGCGATGCAAACCGCGATAATGAAAGGGCGGGTTTCCACCCCCATGGTTGCCGCGAGTGAAAGAACCAGCGGGATCATGATCACCACCGTTGCGTTATTGGAAAGGACCTCGGTAAGAATAGAGGTAACCGCATACACAATCATGAGCGTGACCATGGGACGCCAGGATTCCGATACCGCCCACGTGACTCCATCAATCAGCATCTGAACCATCCATGCGGTGGTTCCAGTGACGTCCATCAACATCCCAACGCCCAACATTCCATAGATGAGTAAAAGAAGGCTCCATTCGATGGAAGAATAGCCTTCCTTCGGCTGGAGACACCCGGTCGCGAAGATCAGGGCCACTCCGATTATGGTAGCGGCAGCGATCGGCATGATGTCAAAGGATGCGGCCAAAATGATGCCGGATAGAATGGACAACACGATGGGCGTTTTGCGCCTCATGCGATTCCCTGGGACGGGGGGGCGGTCCAGCAGGATCATGTCTTCACCTGAGTGCAGGTTTTCGATGGCTTGATCCGTCCCCATGAGGAGGAGTGTATCCCCGAGTTCGAGCGGGATGGTGTTGATACGGTCCCTGACGTTGCGCCCATGCCGGTGAATGGCCATCACGACCATGCGGTAGCGTTGGCGGAAGTTGACCTGTTGGATCGAGCGGCCTATGAGGCTGGAGTTGGGCGCGAGAATCGCTTCCACGATCGCTCCCTCGTGGGCGGAAATGGTTTCAAGTCCGGAGTCCGCTTCGGTCCCGATGGCGACCCCTGAGAGGCTCTGCGCCTTGGCAATCGCGGATGGGCGCCCGGATAGCACCAGACGGTCGCCCGCCTCAAGGGGGATCTCCTGAATGTTGGGCCCGAGTGCGACACCATACCGGATGATTTCGAGTATTCGCATCCCATGGGTGCGCAACCATTTGGAATTGTGGAGTGTGCTTCCGATCAGTGGCGAGTTGTCCTTCACATAGACCTCGGTGATGAATTCAAGGCGTTCCTGATCGCTGAGAATGGAAGTGAGCGTTTCGCGGTCCGGAAGGAGTCGGCGTCCGAATATGGCCAGATAGAAGGCGCCACAAACCATAAGCGGAATTCCAATGGAGGATATTTCGAACATGCTCAGGGCCGGGAGCCCATGTCCCACCACGAGACCGCTTGCCAGAATGTTGGTGCTGGTTCCCAATAGTGTGCAGGTGCCTCCGAAAATGGATGCGTAGGACAGCGGTATCAGCAGCTTGGAAGCCCGGATACTCATTGATTTCGCAAGGCTGAGCATGACCGGGAGGAGCACCACAACGACCGGGGTGTTGTTGATGAAGGCTGAGACGAATCCTACCGAGAAGACCAGTATCAGGATCACCGGGGCATAACCGAGCTTCCGGAAACGGTTGATGAAGAAGGAAAGTTGATCAATGACGCCGCACTTGTTGAGTGCCGCACTGATGATGAACATTGCCGCAATGGTCAGTGGTGCCTGATTTGAAAACACCTGAACGATGTTGTCGAATGCAGGAAGCTTGGAGTCCGGAAAGAGCGTGGATGCGAGGACCACCGCAGCGAATGCGATCAGTGCGGTAAGATCGGTAGGGATCTTCTCCAGAATAAAACTGACCAGTGCGAAGGCCAGTATGGCGATGGCAAATGCGATTTCCCAAGTCATGCGATGTTGTAGGACCGTATGTTCGTGAATTCAAGCAAACCTTGCGGTCCGAGTTCCCTTCCATATCCGCTTTTCCGTGTCCCTCCGAATGGGAGACGTGGGTCGGATTTGACGAAATCGTTGATGGCACAGGTGCCCGACGACAAGGATTCGGCAATGGCAATCGCATGATCCCGGTCGTCGCCGAAGACCGCACAAGCCAAACCGAGCTCGCTGGTGTTGGCCAGCTTAACGACTTCATCATCCGAAGAAAAGCTGCACACACATGCCACCGGGCCAAATGTTTCTTCATCGAAGACGGGCATCCCCGGCGAAACCTTCGTCAACAGGGTAGGCGGGTAAAGGAACCCCGGACCATCGTGCAGGTAGCCTCCCATCTCACAATGGGCGCCCATCGCGACACTGCGGGTGATCTGGCTGTGTAGCTCGTTCCGTGCGTCTTCCGATATCATGGGTCCCATAAGGGTTTCCGGATCCATCGGGTCTCCGGGTACGAAGGTCTGCATGTTCGCTTTGAGGAGCGAAACAAACCGGTCGTGCACCGACTCATGGACAAAGATCCGTTTTGCCGCGATGCAGCTCTGCCCGGCGTTGAGGAGGCGTCCCGTCGCGCAACGCTCCGCCGCCAGTTCAAGGTTGGCGTGGGGCTAAACAATGAACGGGTCACTTCGACCCAGTTCAACGACTGTCTTTTTGATCTGGGAGCCGGCAAGAGCAGCCGTTTTCTCCCCGGCTTCCCGGCTTCCGGTG
>JAQVLM010000486.1 GCA_028704125.1 Opitutales bacterium | reverse complement strand
TGTTCCCCGGGCGTATCGGCCGCTGCATAAGCCTCCCATGAATTGTCGTATTCCTCGGCAAGAGCGGCCAGTGTTGCCACCCCTTCCATGACACACTCCTGAACCGTTTTTCCCGACGGCAACTGGGGCTCTTGCTCCAGCAGTCCGATTTGATAGCCGGGTTCATAGTGGATATGCCCTTCAAAGGCTTTGTCTATTCCTGCAAGAACCCTCAGCAAAGAGCTTTTTCCGGCGCCGTTCAAACCCAGAACCCCGATTTTCGCGCCGTAGAAAAAGGACAGGTTGATGTCCTTGAGAATGACCTTTCGATTGTGCATCTTGTGGACGCCAATCATGGAAAAGATGATCTTGTTTGGTTCGGAAGCCATGGTCTGAAAATGAATCCTCTACTCCATCCGGGAAACTGGAAACGGGCATGAGATGAACCCCATGATTCAGGGATGAAGGGCTGAAATCATCGGGATAGCAGAACAGAGCGACCGCGGGGAATCCAGTCAGAAATGTGCCGGATAACCGCGATTCCGGGGCAGACGAATGACAAAGGACCCATTACGTGGATGATTATGCTCGATGGGATTCCGATGACGGTATTTATGGGGGAATGGATGGGCAAATGGAGTTGGTTTTTCCCGGGCGTCATTCCTTTGTTGAGGAGGTTCAATCCTTCCGTGGGATGGGAAGCTCCACGTTGTATGCGGAACTTGAGGGTCCGGGAGGGAAGCCTGTGTCATTCCTGACCAACGAGTTCTGGACTTCGAAACAACGGGCGGCGCATTCGCTGCATGAAGTTTCTTACCGGGCCTGTTTCAAACCGCAGCTCCCCCGTTTTTTCATTGAGCGTCTCACCCGCGAGGGCGATTGGGTTTATGATCCGTTCATGGGTCGGGGAACCACTCTTCTGGAAGCGGCGCTCATGGGGCGAAAGGTGATGGGTTGCGATATCAATCCGCTGAGCAGGCTCCTGGTGGAGCCACGGTTGAGCCCTCCGTTGCAGGAGCAGGTCGAAGCCCGGTTGCGGGAGCTTGATCTGAACTATAAGGGCGATTTGCGGGAGGATTTGCTGGTCTTTTATCATCCGGATACGCTCCGTGAAATCCATGGATTGAGGCGTCTGTGGATGGAGCCGGCGGGTATGGAATCCCCTGTTGATGGTTGGATACGGATGGTTGCAACCAATCGGCTCACCGGGCATTCGCCGGGCTTTTTTTCGGTGTATTCTTTGCCGCCCAATCAAGCGGTTACCGTGGAGCGGCAGCGGTTGATCAATGAAAAACGCAAACAGGTGCCGCCATACCGGGATGTCCGTTCCATCATTGCCAAAAAGAGCCGGCAGCTCCTTCAGGATTTGACTTCCGGGGAAAGGGAGCGACTTAGGGTAGCGGCATCGGATGCGTGTCTTTCGGCATCGTCATGTGTGGACGCTGCGGGGATCCCACGTTCGTCGGCTGTTTTGGCGGTAACCTCACCACCGTTTCTGAAGGTGGTTGATTATGTAACGGATAATTGGCTGCGGTGTTGGTTCAATGGGATTGATCCGGAAGCGATCGGCATTTGGCAGCTTGGAAAGCTTTCCCGGTGGGCTGCTGCGATGGAAAGCGCGTTGATCAAAACACGCGACATCCTCGTGCCGGGAGGGTATTTTGCATTCGAGGTCGGGGAGGTGAACAAGGGGACGGTCAAGTTGGAGAACACCGTGATTGAGGTCGCTGCCAAGGCAGGCTATGAAGTCCTCTGTGTGATGGTCAACCAGCAGGAGTTCACCAAAACCTCGAATTGTTGGGGGGTGGATAACGCATCGAAGGGGACCAATACCAATCGCATTGTGGTTTTGCGTAGTCCGGAATGACGGGTTCTTGCCGATTTCCGGATCATTGTCGCTCATGAGGGTGGCTGGAATGACAGAAGTTGTCTCAAGAGGCAGGCGGAAGGTTTGGATGTGGATGGGGCCGGACAGGAAAGGAATGTTCCAATTCCCGCAAAACAGCCTTGAATCGCAGGTTGATATCAGCAGCGTTTTCTGCTTAGCTTAACGGTATCTCCGGGTGCCTTTGCCCGGATCAATCCCTAATCCGCCGGTATGGAAAAAAATCGTTCGTTGCGTTCGTGGGCCATCGGTCCGTTTGTAGTGATATGCGTGTTGATTGGCCTGGGAATGTCAGGTCCATCCGGAACGATTACTCCCAAGAGTGACGGATCGGATCGTCTCGAGGTCGCCTCCGCCAAATTGAGTTTGGATACGGAACAGCGCCAGGCTCAGTCCTTTATTTCGACTTTGCAGGCGACGATTGGTGACAAGATTCCGGCCGACATCATCGGACCCTTAGCTCCGGTCGCGCTTTCTCCCTTTTTCGCTTTGACTTGCTTGTCCGGCGCTTCATTGCTCGCGGATTCGGGGCTGCTGCCGGACCGTCTTGCGAAGAGTGCGGTGGTGAACTCGAGCAGCCCGCTCCGAAATGGAACGGTATTTGTGGGGCTTCTGGCGCTGACGCTTCTCACTGCGGCGCCCAAGCTGACGAAAGTAACCAAGCCGCTGGCGATGGCAGCGGATCAACTTGAGAACTACTCCGGTATCATCGCTGTGGTGGCGGTGCAGTTTTTGTCCCAGGTGAATCTTGGGGAGAGCCCGGTTGTGTCGGGTGAGGCTGTCGCTCAAGCCGGCTTGGTGGATGCGACTTTGGGGTATGTTTTGATGGCGTTTTCGGCGATCAACCTTTTTGTGATCAACACGGTGAAGTTCTTTTTCGAGACCCTTACCTGGTTGTCTCCATTCCCGATGGTGGATGCGGTGTTCGAGGCCATGAACAAGGGCTTCGCGGCGTTTTTGCTCGGCGTTTACATGTTCAACCCGATGCTGGCGATGGCGATCAATCTGGTCCTT